>DAISKS010000017.1:0-12242 GCA_036820845.1 Candidatus Saccharimonadota bacterium | reverse complement strand
GAGGCAAAATTATCTAATGTGCCCTCAACTGCGCGATAAACCTGTCCCTCTAATCTGTCAGGAGCTAGACCAAATTTCAAGATAAACTGTCTTGCTTGATCATCCTGTACGTTCAGGTTCTGAACAGCTGCCTTAACTAGTGACTTGGCGCCCATAGGTATAGTCCTGATTAATCTAGGTGCATCACCATATGTTATAGCTAGATCAGTTGACTGTTCGCCAACATCAATTATAAGACGAGCGTCCATTATGCCATTTGGCAGTAAAGATCTTATCATTGCTATAGGATCAGGTTCGGCAGCGATTACGTTGAAACCTAGACCCTCAATGAACTCGAGCCTCTCTTCAGTGTATGAGTTAGCTGTACTTGCCAGTAAAACTTCCTGCATCTTCGCATCATGTAGCGACTGTCCCAGCAGAACCCAATCTACTTTGGTTTCGTCGATATTAGTGGGGACATACTGGTCTATTTGATACTTTATAGTGTTATGCAACTCTGCTTCTGGCATTATTGGCATGTCTATTACGGTAGTAAAAGTTTTCGTAGAAGGCAAACCAACTACAACATCTTGCTCCTTTATGCCGCTTTGTCCGACTGCAGTCATAATAACTTCACCCAGACGTCTGGTGGCCTCTGGAGAGTTGCTACTGGACGTCTTTTCGTCAACGGGCGCATAGCCATATCGGACCAGATCCCAAGTATCAGCACCTGATGGATTAAGTTGTACGACTCGAACAGCTGTAGTGCCGATATCAAGCGCGAAGAAATTACCCATTACCTTTAGTGGTGCCATATTAAGCACTATTATACATAAGCGACATCAATAAAAGCAAGGAAATTGTATACTATAATCGCGGTGGAGTGTTAGTAGTATAAGTTGTGCGCACGCTGCCATTGTCAAGGGATAGTGATCGAGCCCATAGATATGCGTCTGCGCGTAAATTGAATTTCTCAGCAGGGTTGCCCTTGGTTGCAATCGTGTCAGAACCAGCCGTCCGACTGAGATATAGATGATTTGTGATAACCGGGCCATTGACACTTAACTGCTCATTACACTTATTAATTGTTAAAAATGTATTGGAACTTAGACCACCACGACACGTTTCGACCATGTTTTCGGCCACCAGCCATGCATCTACTTTTTTTACTCTATTAGATATTGTTATGTCATTAGAAATGATAACAAGTTGCGGTATGTCCGTAATCTTTGTAAAGGTTCCGTCGTCATAGTTTTGATCACCATCAATAGTTACCGTACCGGACGTTTTTATGATAATTCGCTTGCCAACTGGTAGTTGACTGGCTTGCAGTGTAATATCGGCACCACCCGCATTATAAGTACCACTATTCAAATCAGACGGAGTTACTGAGCCACCTATGCTACTACCGCCCGGGAAGAATGCACGGATATTCTGAATGACTGGACTTGGTGGTATATAGTAACAACCAACGCCACCACTGCAAGATGAGTTGTTGTAATTGGCAAAACTCAAAGTGCTATAGTCACCAATTGAAGAAACAGGGACCCCATTCGTATTGTTTAGCGCAGATCCCGAGGCTATATCTCTAATAACTCCTCTTGCGAACATCGAGTACTCCACCCAGCTACCAAATGTATTACCAGATCTGGTTGAAAATCGGGCAATTATGTTTCCACCCGAGCCAACATCGCCACCTAAAACTTGGAACTTTGGTATTTTACCAACAACTACACAATTATTATTCTTACTAAAGCTTGAGTGGTTCCAGTCGGTATCTCCCGTTTGATCCCAACCGGCCCGCCAACTGATCGAGAATACATAACAATACTTAGTTCCAGCCGGATCGTCACCAATATTTAAAGTGTAGCCAGGACTACTACCACCTACAGCATTGCCTGCGGTTCCAAAAACTGCAGTACCACTAATAACACTGCTGCTGTCGGCACCAAGTGAACTAAAGTGTACAGAAGGACTTACGCCGTTCGACTCGTTATCCATAGTGTCGCTAATCGTATTGTTTGGCAGAAACTTTAACTCTAATATCTGCCATGAAGTATCTCTACTTTTTGTGTGTGGCGTACCGTCATCATAGTAAGAATCACTGTTTACATAAGGACTAATACTAACGGATGAACCCGGTTCCACGACATTGTACGCATTATTTACTCCAGCAGTTAATTCGTAGTTATAGCAAGGACCAATTGTTTTAGACCAGGTATTAGGAGCGGCCCAAAGCGATTCATCCCATGTGGTGTCAACTGATTGTGAATATGTAGGTGTCCACTGTGCTAAGTCAGCATTAGGCGCCCTACCCGAACCGTCGTTAATGGCTACAGCATTACCTGTTAAACCGTTTTTTGCGCCATCACTAGCTAGTAGTGGTCGCCACGGCCATGCCAAAGGCGAACTGGACGAATATGAATACACAGATTCACTGGTTGTAGTGTTACCTGTAGTTGGGTTGTAGTAGTAATAGCCGTAGTGTGTTTGATGACCATAATGCCAATAGCCACCACCGCCACTACCCTGCTCTTTCCACCAAACCGTCCAGGTATCGCCAGTCGTGTGATTAGCTGTAGCATCAAATTGCGTGCTGTAATACCACTTTGGTCCAGTAGAGACAATTGAATCAAATGAAGGTGGGCTATAATAACTTCCAGATGTAAAATTCTGATTATTACTCCAGACTGACCCTATCGGTATAACACCGTAGTCTGAACCAGCATGAGAGTTGGTGTTGCCAGGTTTTACTGTAAATAGTATTGGATGACACACATTTTCTTCCATTGGCTGTGGTCCTGCACTCTCCCAATGCGCCCATAGAGTTGCGCTACTTGTTGCCATAGATCTTGATTTAATTTCAGATCCACCAGACTGTTTAGTGAACCAACCCTTAAATACCTTGCTTCCGTTAGTCGGCACAGGAAATTGATCAGCTGCAGAGTTGTAGTTCGGCACATACTCTCTTAATAAATTTGAACCAGACATATGTGAAACCGCAGTAGCGTTATCACTAGGATTATCGGTAACAGTACCGCCGTTCGGATTAAAAGTCAAAGTGTAAAACGGTTTTATGATAGGTCCCCTATGCCAATACTCATGATCACTAGAACCGGCGCTATTACCCAAAGATATGCTAAAATCACCCGAATAACTTGGGTCAAATTGGACAAATACCGAGCAGTCGTCACTTTCATCTGGGTTTTCAGGAGTATCGCATCCGTTGGCGCCCACTTTTGCTACTATTTTCTGGCCACCATTAGTAGGACTGTTGGTGCTACCCCCGTGGTCAACAATCTTACCGCCGCCGACAGTCATGGTCTCGCTGTGGTCAAAGTCACCTATCTTGTAGGTATAATAAGCCTCTTCGAACCAGGCATCTGACCCTGAATCCTCTTGAATCGTCAACGATTTGCAATCCGTGTACTCCTTATAACTTATGAAGCTCATCTTTCCGCCGGAGGGACTAGAGTTACAGCTGCCTTTAGTAATATAGATTTGCGGAGCGCCACTGCGGAATTTAAAACCACTAGAACCACCTTTAGTGTAGTAGTACACATAATTATTTGATTGCTTGTACACATAGTGTTTCCAGTCGATGGTGTACGCCGATACGGGTTGTTCGTAAAAGAAGTTGAAAATTATCGCAGATATGGCAAAAATAGATGTTATAGCTAATAGCCTCGATATATGACTCTTAGGTAGATTAACCATCGCGACGCCCCCCGTTAAGTTCATTCTTAATTCTAAGAAGGTCGCTAACCGCTCTGTACTCGTAGTCAGTAATATTATCCTTATTCTCTTCCGAAACAGTAATGTGGGACTTAGGGTCATTTGCCAAAGTAAGATAAAGATCGATATATTTTATCTGGTCTTTGTAGGTGTCTACTATTTTACCGTCATCACCCTTGTATTTATTATCGGTCAATTGCTGAAGATTATAGACTAGAGTTACGTACAGCTCTCCCTTCCAGTAGTTTACTTGGGCTTGGTCTGGTATATCGGAATTATATTTAAACCATAGTGAATTCTCATGGTTCTCTAGAAAATCTTTTAGAAATTCAGATAGTTGGTCTTTTCGGTCATTATTAGTAGTGTTAGATAGGACTCCCGCAAAGATTTTAACTGTATCAATCGGATTCTCTTTAGCGTCAATTTGCTTGTTTATTTTAGCCTTTAAATCTTTTTTAAGGCTATTTACTGAGGCATCAGATGTATCAGGATCTAAAACAACATTTGGGTCATCAAGGTCGCTAATTGTCAGTACATTACTATTATTTGTGTTAACTGTTAACTTAGAAAAGACTAAATAACCTATGGTAGTTAGCGCTAAAACAGCCAAAATAATGGCTACTTTACGTACTAATTTATGTTTTGCGCTACGCGATGATTTTGATTTGGACGAACGACTACCTATTGCCGCTTGTTGGTTGCTCATACTATCCCTCACCTAACAATAATGACTATATTTTATCACTAATTGTCATAAAGGAGTTAAATTTAGTACCTTGGAGGTAGTTGAGTAGTGTAAACGGTTCGAATGCTACCAATATTAATAGACTTTGATCTAGCCCAAAGATAGGCATCAGCTCGCATGTTAAATCTCTCGGCAGGATCACTATCCTTAATGCTAGCACTCTCCTCGGCGCCGAAAGTTCGGCGTAACCATATTTGCGTTGACACGACCGGACCATTCACGATAAGCTGTTGGTTACATTTGTTACCAGTTAGCCTATTAGTACCAGTTAAAATATACGTACTTGAACCGGTATTGCAGGTTTCTATGACTCCAACCTGGCTAGGATTGTTGCTACTATTCGGATAACCCGCCAACAACCATCCATCTACCCTCTTTACGTTCGAGTTGATGATTATTTTGTTAGCAATTACAACCAATTGTGGTAATTGCTGGATATTAGCATATGAACCATTACTATAAGTTTGATCACCGGCTATTGTAACTGTTCCAGATGACTTAATTATCACGGACTGTCCTGATGCCAAGTTACTGCCATTAATAGTTACGGTGCCGACTTTATATATACCACTACCTAGTGATGACGGAGTTATTGTCGAACTGCCTAAATTAGTGCCATCAGGGAAGTTTGCTGCAATATTTGGCAACACGACTGATGGTAAGTAACAACCGATATTACTAGCACCGGCAACACTTGGCACTGGACATGTATTGTTATAGTTCGCAAAGCTGAGTTTGCTGTATATATTCTTATCAGCATTTTGCAAACCCGATAGACTAGCGAAGGACGAGGCCGAGCCCGTGGCGTTGATTGAATTGACGCTTAATATACCGTATTCTACCCAACTGGCGAAACTGTAGTTAGATTTTTCTACCAAATTAGACATCACCGACCCGCCCGATTTTAGATCACCACCCCAAACTTGGAATTTTGGACCCTTGCCTACCTTGGAACAATCGATAGCGTGCTGCCAACGAGAATCTGAGCTTGACCTATCCTTGACCGACAATGAATAACAAACTATTTGACCAACATCTAAACCTGGGTCAACTACATCGCTTTGACTACTTAGAAAATCATCTCCACTTATTTTTGTTATTGTATTGTAGGTGTGAAAGATTGCCGTACCTGTTTTGTATAAAGTGCACCCACTAAAGAAAGAGCATGGTGCGCTAGAACTAGCACCGCCGCTCGGTACAGCCGACCCAACCGGTAGAACAATCCTTGATAACTGCCATGTTGTTGTTTTACTTCTTGTCGGACCCGGGTTACTGACCGATGGTTCGATGTTTACCTTGGCACCGGCCTCGACTATTGGTGGTGCGACATTTATCACTGGTGTTAGTACATAATTATATGGTACATCTGTACATGCACTACCGGAAGTAATCATACCGCTGTCGTCTGAGGCCCTAGGCCATGCCCTTGTGGCCCTGCATAACCTCTTACCACCGTCATCTGATATTACGGTGTACGAAGAATTTTTACTATTTTTATACGAATTCCCGACCATCCAGCCAGCAGCAATAGCCGTATCACTACCATCGGCATAAGGAGTTGGAAAATCAACCTGGTTTATATAGTCATAACTTACGATTAGATGCGTGTTGTCTGGACCGTTATTAACTACTGAGTGCGTCCAAGTAATCAAATCACCAGGTTGAGCGGTAGCCCGATCAACAATAGCATAGGGGCTTATGTCCCAATCAATCCAAATCGCATAGAGGTCTTCATCGCTACTCATCACCCTAGAACTCTTCCAGCTCCCCCCGCCATCAGAGCTGGTGTTCCAGCCCACAAAATAATGTCCAGACCAAGAAGCTGTTGGATAGTTGCTAGATGAAGTGTCTTTCTTATACTCCCTGTATAAATCAGAGCCTGACATATGCGCCCAAATTTCGGAATCAGCCGGACTATTGGAGACAGTCGCACCACTACCATTAGGATGAAACCTAAGTGTTCTATATTCAGCCTCCTTCAAACCGTCATACCAAAACTCGTGCTTAGTTTCAGTACCGGGTGCCTCGAAAAATATGTGAAAATCGGTAGTATCAGTAGTGGATTTAAATAGCACAGAACAATGATCGGTTTTATTCGGATTATCGGTGTCACAGCTATGGTCCCAACCAGTATATGGACCGTTACCCGATTTGGCCTGTATATTATGGCCACTATTGGTCGGGTCATTAGTACTTTCACCATGAGCCGTAATAGTACCGCCACCAACTTCCACCTTCTCCGCCCAGTCGACATCTCCTAATTGATAGGCGTAATTTGCCTCTTCGAACCATTTACCGTTCCCAGCCGGTGCGCTTGCTGAGTTGTCTTCTTGAATATATAATCCGTGACAATTCCAGTATTGTTGATAAGAGTTGAAATCACGCGGCCCCTCACTCCCGCTAGCATCACAAGCATCTTTATCTACAGTAACCCTAGGGATAAATTGCACTATATCAAAAGAGTTTAATACTCTATTAAAATACAGTGTATAGCCTGATTTAAAGTATACAGTGTAATCGTCACCTACACTGTACGCAGAAGCAGACTGTGAATATAAGGTATTCAGACATAGCATAGATGCGAAAGATATAAATACAAAAGCAATCAAACCATTTCTTCGAACTTTATTGGTAAATAAGTCTGATTTAAACAGCATTAATTTCATCCTTCAACCTTATAAATTCGCTTGTTTTACTATATTTATAGTCGATGGTAAATTCTTTGTTTTCTTCAGTTATGACTATATGCGACTTAGGATCATTTGCTAAATTCAAATACAAATCAATATATTTCAACTGATCTTTTTTTGTATCCAGCAAACTACCGCTTGAATCCATAAATTGATTATCCATCATATTCTTAAAGTTAAACACTAAATATGCGTAAAGCTCACCCTTCCAGTAGTTAACCTGTGCCTGATCGGGTTTATCGCCTTGATAATCCAGTAATAACGCATCCTTTCTATTGGATAAGAAATCTTCAAGGAAATCTGTTAATTGATCCTTGCGTTGAGCGTTGGTGGTGTTTGAAAGCACTCCTGATAATTGTTTGACTGTATCAATCGGGTTCTCCTTAGAGTTAATTTGCTTATCTATTTTTGCTCGAAGCTCTTTGTTAAGATTTGTGACAGAAGCACTGGAGGTGTCAGGAGATAAATCAACTTTAGGATTTTCGAGATCCTTAGTAGTGAGAACTTTCTCGGAACCAGAATCTTTAATAATATTTACTAAATTTGAAATCAGTAAATAGCCTATTGTCACCGTTAATAAAGTAAGAAATACTAAAATTAACCTACGCGCCAGAAGATATTTGGGGTCATGTAATAATTTTGATTTCTTCTTATTACTCTCGCTACCAAATTTTAGCGTACTACTCATGAAGAAATTATAGCATAAGAACTTAGCACTGTACCTATGTTAATTGAATAGTAATACCACCTCTGTTATAATAGCACTATGAGTTTATCGATTGGAATCGTTGGTTTGCCTAATGTCGGCAAATCTACCCTGTTTAATGCCCTGACTAATAATGATATCTTGGCAGCTAATTACCCTTTTGCTACTATCGAGCCGAACACTGGCATAGTACCGGTCCCCGACTCGCGCCTTGCTAAATTAGCCGAGATTTATGGTTCAACGAAGCTTCTGCCGGCAACCGTCACTTTCGTTGATATCGCCGGACTAGTCGCTGGCGCCAGTAAGGGTGAAGGTTTAGGTAATAAATTCCTAGCTAATATTCGTCAATGTGACGCAATTGTTCATATCGTACGCGCATTTCATGACGAGAATGTAGTACACGTTTCTGACCGCGTCGACCCTAGTGAAGATATAGAAATCATCAATACTGAATTGATTCTAGCCGACATTCAAACCATCGAAAGTCATTTAATTAAAGCCCAAAAAGATGCCAAAGCCAACCCCAAAGCACGTGAAGTTTTGGGATATTTGAATGAATTATTAGACTCCCTAAATAAGAGTGTTCCGTTATCAAAAATCGTCGATTTAAAGCTAGACTTAATTAACGACCTACACCTACTGACTGCTAAGCCTGTCATCTACGCATTTAATGTCGACGAGAACACATTGGTCGATAGCGCCAAGAAAGACGAACTGTCAAAACTAGTCGCACCAGCCCGAACAATTTTTGTATGCGCTAAATTAGAGGATGAGATTAAGGGCTTAACGCCAGAGGATTCAGCCGAATTACTGGAAAGTTACGGTGTTAAAGAAACTGGACTTGAACAATTAATTCACGCCGCCTATGACACCCTGGGTTTACAAAGCTATCTGACAGCAGGACCCAAAGAAATTCGCGCATGGACTATCAAGCAAGGTTCAACCGCTCCGCAAGCAGCCGGTGTTATTCACACTGATTTCGAGCGAGGTTTCATCGCCGCCGCCATAGTCGACTACAACGACTTAGTTGCCTCAGGCTCTGAACTGGCCGCCAAAAACGCCGGTAAGATGCGCACCGAAGGCAAAGACTATATCATGAAACCAAATGACGTAGTCGAGTTTCGTTTTAACGTGACCAAATAACTATTGTTTTTTAATTTTCAAAAGGTAGAACCTCTCTTGGTTACCTTTGGCGCCGGCCACTTCACTATCGCGCTTGTCGATAATAACGAATAAATTCTTTGCCCAGTCTTCAAAATCCCTAAGGATTTGACGGCGTACTGAATCATTTTTTATAACACCTTTATTGACCTGGTTTCTACCCGCTTCAAACTGCGGTTTTACCATGGCGACTATTTGCGTATCTTCAACCGATAGCGAATTGTGAACATGCGGCAAGATGTCGCGCAAACTAATAAATGACACGTCCATTACAATAATGTCGGGTTTGTCGACTTGCAGATTAAAATCGCGAATATCTGTTTTTTCGTGAAGCTCAATTCTGTCGTCGCTACGCAAACTAGGATGAAGTTGGTCTGTACCAACATCAACAGCATAAACTTTTCTTGCACCATGTTGCAAAGCATAGTCAGTAAATCCGCCTGTACTACTGCCAATGTCTAGAATTATTTTGTCCTTAAAGTCTAGTTTCAGAACCTTAGCCACTGAAGCTAGCTTTAGCCCGGCCCGGCTAACATACTTTTCTTCGGCTACTAATATAATCTCTGATTGCGGACTAACAAAGTGACCTGGTTTGTTAATTATCTTTCCATCAACCGTGACGTGGCCTAACTTTATCCAATTCTCGGACTGAGAACGAGACTCGCATATACCTCGTCTGACAATCTCTAAATCTAATCTTTGTTTACTCATAACTAGTCCTCCCAGCCAAAAACTTCTTCGGCTCGCCACTTCCCGCCCCTTTTGACGAATAGCGTGAGTGAATCAACTGCTAAGCGCCCCTCTAGGACGGACAAGTCGTGCTCGGCCTCGGAAACGTGTAGCTCACCTAACATCCAGTCTTTCGTGCTCTCTTCGCCGCAAACTTCTTCGGTAGCCTCTTTTATCCACTCACGTAATGTCAGAAAATCGCTTTCCTCTATCTCGCTTGGAATATTGATTCGCCTGACTGGCACTGGATATTCTGGCGTACCAAAAATAGCCGTATCTTTGGCGGCGCTCATCTCTGTAGATTCGCCGTCTTCATATAAATAACTAGCCCAAGGTGAAATCATATCGTAATAAGCGTGGACTAAGTCATATATTTTACCCTCTTCAATTTCAAAAGGTGGCGCAACCGTTATATGTAAAGGCTGTCCATTCTCAAATACCTCATGAGGCTTCGGGCGCTCAAAAGTGGCTGCTAAGGTACACTTAACTACTTCGCTACTTTTTTCGCTCACGATAGCTACCATCCTCGGTGCTAACACTAATTACATCGCCGGTCTTTATGAATGCCGGTACTTTGACCGATATACCAGTCTCTAAAGTAGCATCCTTTAGTACGCTGCTAGTAGTGTCACCCTTGACGATATTTTCGGTATAAGTAACTTCCAGGTAGACATTCTTAGGCAATTCGACATTAATTACCCTACCGTTGAATGACTGTAGGTTTACACTATCGCCCTCTTTTAGGTAGCCCGCCGCGTCCTCCAATAGGTCTGATGATAATTGGAATTGCTCAAAAGTCTCGGGATCCATAAAGTGATAGTCACTACCGTCCGAATACAAGTATTGCGCATTACGGCTAGATACTTCAGCCGAGTCAATTTTATCCTGACCTTTATAGGTCTTCGGTATTAAGCTACCGTCAATCAAGTTTTTTAGCTTGACGTTAACGATACTACCGCCGCGACCCATCACCTTTTGGTTGTAATCAACTACTCGGAAAGGTTTGCCGTCAACTTGGATGACAGTACCTTTTTTTAAATCGGTTGGCGAATATGCCATAACCCTAACCCTGGCTTACAAATGGTAGTAAGGCTAGATGACGAGCACGCTTAATTGCACCCGCTAGCTGTCGTTGCTGTTTGGCGCTAAGGTTCGTCTTGCTAATTGGCTTGATCTTGCCATAAATGTCGATGTAACGTTGCAAAGTTTTGACGTCTTTGTAGTCAAAATATGCAGGACTGTCTTTTTTAAATCTTTTAATTGCCATAAATTGCTCCTAATTTCCTAGAACGGAATTTCACTTAAATCAATTGGTTTGTCGTCGATATCTTCAATAACGATATCTTCGGTTTTCTTGCTGCTGGTCGAGGCATTACTGCCACCGTCGTCATTTGATGGACCGTCAAGGAACGTAATATCCGTTGCAGTAACCTCAATGCGACTCTGCTTCTTGCCGGTTTCTTTATCATCCCAGCGGTCTTGGCGTAAACGACCTTGAACTAGAACTCGTCGTCCCTTGCCCAAGTATTGCATTACTAATTCGCCAAGTTTTTCCCAGGCGTTTACATTAAAGAAGTCAGCGGCGTCCTCTTGGCCACCACGATCAACGGCGATACTAAAACTAGCAATTGTCTTGCCGGTTGTAGTAGTTCGCTGTTCGGGGTCTCGGGTTAGACGACCCATTAGGATGACTTGGTTGATGCTTTTTGCCATAAGATTACTCCTCTTCGGCTACGTCTTCGCCAGACGCATTTAGTTTTGCTTCCTTTGCCTCTTCAAGAGCCCTACGACCCTTTTCATCAACAGTAACTAATAGATAACGCAACACTTCGTCGGTAATGTTAAAAGTGTTACTGATTTTTAGTGGCGCATCGGCTGGTAGTTTTACGTCAAAATAAACGTAAACGGCGAAGTCTTCGCGACCAATTCGGTAAGCAAGTTTTTTCTTGCCCCAATTATCTTCTTTGACGATTTCGCCACCGGCTGTGGTAACAATTTCTCGAACCTTTTTCAAAGGCTTTTCAATATCAGCCTCTAAATCAGGATGAATCAGAACTGTTAGTTCGTATTCTTTCATAGATTTCCTCCTCTGGAATCCGTTTGGATGCTTACGTCTGGCGCAAGCCGAGTTAATAACAGATTGATTATAACATTTTTATTGAATGAAATCTAGAGGTGAGTACAGGATTTAAATTTCGTCGTCTTCAGTAACGCCATCGATTTCATCGAGGCTACTAATTAGTACTTCGCGTGAACGAGAGCCGTCAGCTGGACCGATGATACCACGCTCTTCCATCATTGCTATAATACGTGCTGCACGAGAATAGCCCAGTCTCAAGCGAGTCTGCAACATACTGGCACTAGCTTTGCCGCTGTCAATCACCAGCTGAACCGCTTCATTAAACCTATCGTCGGTATCGCTCTCATTAAAGTCCATCACCACCCCACCCTTGCCGTTCAGTTGTACAGGTTGAGCCACCACTTCATCGTTATACTG
>DAISKS010000016.1:6291-12362 GCA_036820845.1 Candidatus Saccharimonadota bacterium | reverse complement strand
CATAGCTGATAGGCCAAAATAAACAACAGCTCTTAGGCTCGTAGTTAGTTTTGGCTGTAGATGAGGGATAGCGCGGCGCTTTTCCGCTCACTTTGTTCGCTTCACCGAACAGCCAGCTGGTGTTCGGATCACTCCGTCTCGGGCAATAAAAATGCCGACCAAAAGGTCGGAATTTTTATTGGCTGGGGATGAGGGATTCGAACCCCCGATACCGGGACCAGAACCCGGTGCCTTACCACTTGGCCAATCCCCAATACGGACTATAAAATCATACCATAATAAGTGTAGCTTTCAAATACAACCAAGCCGTATAACGCTTATTGTTAATTAGTGATAGACTAGTATTACAATACTAATTAAGGAACATTTTGTCTGATGAAAACAGGTTACAAGATTACTTTAGTTATAGTGTCCCTAGTATTAGTAATCATAGCATCACTTGGTATTACAGCCTTCAATAAAAAAACCGAACGTGAAACTGCTGCTGAAAAAAGCGCCTCAGCTGGAAAACTTAAGGGTCTGGCTATAAAAGCGTTAGAGAAGAATCAATATGACGAGGCGAAGACCTTGTTTGAAGAGTCTAATAAAAAGTACACCGAACTAAATGATAAGGATAATGTCGTAGATACCGAGGCACAAATATACCTATTAGAGCATCGGGGGCAGTGATGTGGCTGTTCGCGCGGCAGGGAAGTTATGTGTAAAAAATACACAAAAAGGATAAAAGGTGGCTACACCTTAATTGAATTATTAATCGTCATTACGGTAATTGGTATAATCGCTGTCATCTCTTCTTATTCGTTGTCGCAGATTATGTTACGAGCTCGTGACTCACAACGCAAATCAAGTATCAGTATTATAGCAGCGAGGCTCGAAAAGCATTATGACGAAAATGGTGAATACCCGTCTTGTAACGACATCATCACAAAGGATGTGACTAGTCTTTCTCAGGGAATATTTAGTGGGGTTAATCCGGATACGTTAACTGCACCGCTAGCTGCGAAAGGCACTAACTCGATTAAAGCATGCAGTGGCGACCCTGCTAGTAACGAATTCTTCTATGTGGGCGGTAGTATGCAGTGGACCCTAAAATACAGGGAGGAAAGTACTAATCAAGTCATATCGGTAAATAGCCGCAGGCGTACGGCAGTAGCTTCACCTAATGCGCCGTCACTAACAATCAGCTCGAGCGCTGGCACAGTCACGGCTGTAATCAATCCAGTCACTTGTAGTTATGGAAGTGTCCAGTACGGCATCCAAAATCGCGTCAATGAGGGTGCATGGAGTAGCTTTTCAAGTTGGTCTGCGACTGCCAATTCTTCACAATCGGCAACTATAGGTTTTAAGTATGAGTATAGGGCTCAGGCCAGGTGCTATATCGACAATAGTCTTTATAGCTCTGAAGTTGTAGGTAGCATAGCTTCATACACAGAGCCAATCAGCTCTCCAATAGCCCCAACCGTCACGGCTGCAACTGCTTCAGGTAACACTACATACTCGTGGAATGCCACTATATGCCCGTCAGGAACTAGCGCTCGATACCAGTACCGATACACGATTACGCCATCAGGATACGATTCCGGTCTAGTAGGTACGCAGAATCTATCAGTATTATTCACTACATCTACCGATGGTCAGACATACACACTGCAAGTGATGGCACAATGTTATAACTCATTCATCAGTAGTCTGTGGAGTTCACCTGGGTCTGCCAGTTACTACAGACCGGCTGACTTCTTATTATTGATGGATAATAGCTATGTTTTGAATAAAAATTCCAGCACAGTCTACAGTGTCGGAGATTCTTCGTTGGTCGCACTAGATAAGGACCAGTACGCTACATATGTTTATATAATCAAGAATGACGGCAGCATCTACCGAAGTTCGACTGGAGGATCGGGAACTTGGAGTCTGTATACAGACTCTGGCACTGATAATAACTTTGAAGACATCAGTGTTACCAACTCTGTCATATACACCACGACCGAGTCCGGTAAAGTATATAAATATAACGGAGGCTCCTGGACTACAATCGGTAATTTCGGATCAAAGGCGGGAATGGATTACAAATACAGAGTTACTTCTTCGGGTAGTAACGTGTTTTTCCTTGGCAACGGAGGAACCTATAGGTATAGCGGGTCCGGCACAACTTGGAATCTATATAGGTCAACCTGGCACAATAATGTAACCACCGATATTGAGGCCTACCTAACAGATGTGTATGCTATATTCCACCCGTCAGGTCCATACGCAGGTGATTTGATGGCAAATACTGGGTGCGCCGGTAGTAGCTGTGTTAGTTCACTGGGAAGTGTCAAAATATACTCGTCATCAACCTGGTATGGAGATACCGAATCAATAGGTTTTGACGGCTACTACCAGTATGTGGTGCCGAATAGCGGATATGTCTATCGAAGTCGAACTACACCACGCGGCGGGTCTTGTACGGTCGGATGCTACTGGGATAGTCTGTACTACAACCATCCTGATAGTGGAGTAGATATTACCGTATTACAGAACTTCTAATACTCGTTGTAAAAAATCTTGCATAATAGGGGATAGTTCACTTAATAATTCTCTTATAATTGATTATAATTGACTCGTGACTAAAAAAAATCTCCCGATTGTAAAAACTCGACTCGATAAAATTGTCGGTGGTGGACAAACACTCGCGACACTCGAAGATGGCAGAAAATTATTCGTTTGGGGCGGCTTGCCGGGTGAATTAGTAGAAGTTCAACTGACTAAAAAGAAATCTAAGATGTGCGAGGGTCTAGTTACAAATGTTATTGAACCTTCCAAAGATAGATTAGAACCACAAGACTCGGACAGCTACCTCTCGACTAGTCCATGGCAGATTATGAGTTTCGAATCTGAGCAACATTATAAAGCCGCACTAATTGAAGAGGCCTTTGAATTACACAACATCGTACTGCCAAATTCCATCAAAGTGTACTCAGATAATAATGAATATCAATATCGCAATAAAGTTGAGTTTAGTTGGTATTGGAACAAAGAAACCGACAAGCTAGATCTAGCGTTTTTCAAGCGTGGCACTCATAGCAAAATATCAGTTGAAGGCACAAGTTTAGCGAGTCCAACAATTAATCATGCAGCCGTCAGATTGCGCGACCTATTGAGAGACAAGGGCAACATAAGGGCGTCTGACCTAAAAACACTCTTAGCCCGATGCGACGCCGATGGTAATGTCATCATGCAGTTATATGTAAAAAACCCCGATATAGAACTATTGTCAGAACAAGAGATGGTGAAGCTTGGCGTAATCGGTTTTGAACTGATATATTCCAACCCAAAAAGTCCGGCCAGTGTCATAACTAAACGACTCCAGAGCTGGGGGAGGGCAAGCCTGACTGACCGTTTAATGGATATCGATTTTAAATATGCTGTCGAAGGATTTTTCCAAATCAACCTACCTATCTATGAAAGGGTACTGAAAGATATGGCGCAGTGGGTAGACGCGAACAAGCCAACTATCGACCTATATAGTGGCGTCGGCACAATTGGTTTAACGATAGGTACATCCAACCTTAAGTTGATTGAATCAAATATATCAGCTGTAAAAGAAATGAAACGCAATATATCAGCCATCGGCCGCGAAGACGACACAGAGGCTATACTCGCCGAGAGTGAGAATGCACTTGATTATATTGAAGCGAACTCTAATATTATTATTGACCCGCCGCGCGCTGGTTTACATGAAAAAGTCATCGATAGATTACTGCAGGTAAAACCGCAACGAATCATCTACTTGTCATGTAATCCCGTAACCCAAGCGCGCGACGTCGCCTTGTTATTAAAGAAATATAAGGTAGTTCATCACATGGGTTATAACTTTTTCCCACGCACACCCCATATCGAGCACCTGGTAGTCATGGACATGGTTGTGACTGAGTGACTATGTGCTAGAATATAATCATGGTGAAAAACATAAGGGGATTCACCCTGATTGAAATTCTAATCGTCATAGCAGTAATAGGTGTATTGGCCACTGCCGCAATGACATCATACAGCTCTGTATTGTCCGACACAAAAAACTCTCAACGCTCTACTAAAATAAAAACATTGACCGGTGCTCTGGAGAGATACCACGGAACCAATGGCGAATACCCGACTTGCGCAGAAATGACACAAAGCTCGAGTGTCGTGGCGACGCTGCTAGGTGGAATAGATCCTGCTATCTTAACTACCCCAGGTGACGCTCCAGGTACCAACTCGATTGTATGTAGTGACACTACTCAGGATAAAATAGCCTACAAAGTAGCGTGTGAAAGGTTTACTGTAACTTACAACGAAAAGGGAGCAGCCAAAAAAGTTATCGGACTATACGGAAGCGCGGCTGGTGGTGGCGAAATTATGAAAGTGAACGGAATTTATACACATACATTCACATCAGATGGATCGTTCGTAAATAATTGTTCTGCGACTAGCATAACAATAGATATTATTGGTGCTGGTGGCGGCGGTGGCGGCAACGGTTGTAGTTATAATTCACCTTGTTACGGACCAAATGGCGGTACAGGCGGCGAGTCAAACGTCCAGTATCCATTGGGGACTTACTATAGAGCATACGGTGGTGGTGGTGGCGAGGGTGGTGATGGTGATTGTGACTGCAGTGGCGGCCCAGGGTCACCTGGTGGCACCTTCTATCCTGGAGGGTTTACTCCATCCCTCAACACTATTGGTGGCGGCGCTGCGGGCGGCGTGGGTGAGGGAAGCGTCTATAGTGCACACGGCGGTAATGGAGCAGCAGGTGGAAGACTTAAGGGCACCATAAGTTTACCACTTGAATCGACAGTTACGATTAAAGTTGGCACAGGAGGCACTTCAGATGGCGGTGGTCCGGGAACAAATGGCGTTGTTACTGTCACTTATTCGTAGACTGCTGATAATATAATCTCACGAATATACTGTCTATAAGTTGGTTTGACTGACCTAAAAGAATATTAGCTCGTCCTTATCCTACGATACGCAAACTTAACCGCAACTCGCCATTCATTAGCCGAATCGCTGTCGTATTGATATACATGTCCGTCAGGTATTTCACTAATTAGGATAAGTGCTGGATTATACGGTGCTAATTTACGATAAAACCTAATATCATTCTCTGTTATATTTTTACGTCCTGGAAAGACTTGCCTAAATTTCGCACTACCTACTTCGAAGAAATAATTAGGCCTACCTTTTGGCGGAATAAACATATCTGGCTTTAAGCCCATGTGATTGGTAATTTTCCTAACATCATCAAGTAGTAGATGTGACTGCCCCTGGATGAACAGGTACAGTTGTTTATTGGCAGTTAAAAACAGGGTGGCATTAGCCGTACGACCGACCGGTACATTAAAAACAATCGGTTTATCAATTTCCAAATCGATGCCGAAGTGGTTCTTTATGTCACGTTCAAGGTATATTTCATCGTACATAGAATCGCTCATGCAACCATTGTAGCACCCAATTAGGCTCGACTGTCTAGTCGTAGTCGACTACAATATAAGTAATGAGGTACGAGGCGCGTTATAAAAAGCTAAACACCGCCCAGGCATCGGCGGTGGATTCAATCGACGGTCCAGTTATGGTAATCGCTGGTCCCGGCACTGGCAAGACCGAACTTTTAAGTATGCGTGTCGCTAATATTCTGAAAAAAACTGATACATTACCAGAAAATATTTTGTGTCTGACATTTACCGAAAGTGGCGCCAACGCCATGCGCGAACGACTGGTGGACATTATTGGCAAGGATTCATACAAAGTAGCCGTTCATACCTTTCATAGTTTTGGTGTCGAGACTATCAACCAAAATGGTGAATATTTTTACCAAGGCGCTCACTTCCGTCCAGCCGAAGAGATTGATCGTTACGAAATCACTAACGATATATTAAAGAGTTTAGATTACCACAACCCACTCGCCAAAAAAATGAATGGGGAGTATACCTTTATAAAAGATATATTGGGTAGTATATCCGACCTCAAAAAAAGCGGTCTAACTAGCGACGAGTTATTGGCTGTTCTAGATAGAAATGATATTGTTATCGAAAAGGCCGAACAGTTGATTA
>DAISKS010000016.1:0-6191 GCA_036820845.1 Candidatus Saccharimonadota bacterium | reverse complement strand
TTAAACTACGAGCCCTCAGCTATATATACAGTCAATACCTCGACAAAATGCAAAGCGCCAAAATCTACGACTACGACGATATGATACTACGTGTAGTACACGCCATGGAGGTATTTCCGGACCTACGTTTCAACCTACAAGAGAGATACCAGTATATTATGGTTGACGAATTTCAAGATACCAACATGGCGCAGATGCGCATTCTAAGCAACTTGACCAATAATCCAGCCCAAGAGGACACGCCGAATATTATGGTTGTAGGAGACGACGATCAAGCAATTTACAGTTTCCAGGGTGCTGACATTAGTAACATTATCAACTTTCGGCATGGTTTTCCCAAAACCAAAGTCATTGCGTTGACTGAAAACTACCGCTCGACAGCTAATATCTTAAGTGGTGCCCGCCAGATTATTACTCAAGGTCACGACCGACTCGAGAACCACTACGACGAGTTAAATAAGGAACTAGCTTCACAAAAGGGTAATATTGGTCCTGATAGTGAAGTACTGCGTTTCAATAGTAATACCGACGAACGACATTATATCGTCGCTGACATCAAGGCAAAAATTAAAGCCGGCATCAAGCCTAATGACATTACCGTAATTCTACGTCGCCATAGTGAAATTGATTTACTTTTACCTTATTTTGCGCAGTCTAAAATCGAAGTTAATTACGAGCGCCGCGACAATGTTTTAGAGCTAGAACCGATTAAATTTATTGATTCGCTTACTAGGCTATTAGTCGACATGTCCGCCGGACGACACGGTGATGCGAATGTCAGACTACCGGAAATCCTATCACATCCCGCCTGGGGATTCGAACCAATTGATATATGGAAACTTAGTAGTCGTGCCTACGATAACCACAAAAGGTGGCTAGATATTATGATGGTCACGCCCAGATTCCTACCAATGTTCGAGTGGCTAATCGGTCTATCCGCCGCTATCGACCATACGCCGCTTGAAGTAATGTTAGACAAACTCATCGGGCGTGAAGAGCAAGAAGGTGAGTTCCATAGTCCACTATATAACTACTTTTTTCATCAATCAAAACTAGACCAGTCACCAATGGAATATATAACTTACCTGGAGGGCTTACGAGCCATCCGAACTAACCTAGTTAACTATCACGCCGAGCAAACGCCGACTCTAAAAACATTTGTCGAGTTTATCGACATTAATCGCCGTATCGGTAATAATATCAGCATTGCTCAACCTGTGTCGCACTCTAGTAATTCTGTTAACATAATGACCGCCCACAAATCAAAGGGTTTGGAATTTGACATTGTTTACATACTAAACTCAACTGATTCGGTCTGGGGCAGGAGCGCCCGAAGTCGTAGCCCTATGATAAGTTACCCCGAGAATCTACCTATAGCTCAGGCGGGGAATAGCGATGACGAGCGATTGCGCCTGTTCTATGTAGCCGCTACTCGCGCGCGCCGTGAACTACATGTGACCTACAGCGAGAGTGATGACTTGGATAGGAATACTCAAAAAGCTGAATTTCTACATGACAGCACTTGGGCGGAAAAAACCGCGCCCGCCAAAGATCGACAATCTCATATAGAAGCCGTAACCCTAGATTGGTACCAACCATTAGTTGATGTTGACGCTTCGTTAAAAACTTTACTCGGTCCGACTCTATCAAACTACAAGTTGAGTGTCACACATCTGCAGAACTTTTTGGACGTGACACGAGGTGGTCCGTCGACATTTCTACTAAATAATTTACTCCACTTTCCACAAGCCAAAAGCCCGACAGCTGCCTTTGGAACCGCAGTTCATAAAACTCTGCAATCGGCACACAACTATGTAGTCTCGCAAAACGAACACCAACCAGTCGAGGATATTATTTCTAATTTTGAAAAATTCCTACAAAGCGAACATTTGCCAGACAAAGAATACCAGGACTATTTGCAAAAGGGTAGTGACGAGCTGCGCGCCTTTCTAGATCTTAAATATAGTACTTTCACCAAAACCCAACGAACGGAATTGGATTTTTCAAACCAGTCCTGTTTGATTGACGGCGTACATTTAACTGGTAAATTGGACGTTGCCGACCTAGACCACAAATCAAAAACCATAGCAATTATAGACTACAAAACCGGAAAGCCGGCCATTAGCTGGAACGGTAAAGATGAATTTGAAAAAATTAAACTACACAGATATCGTCAACAATTAATGTTCTATCAACTGCTGGTTGAGAGTTCACGCGACTACCATAGTTTTGAAGCCAACGATAGTTCAGTCCAATTCATTGAACCCGATGCAATGGGTGGAGTGACAACATTAAGACTCGACTTTAGTCGCGATGAACTTGATGATTTCACTAAACTTATTGAATCAGTCTGGCGACACATCATCAACCTCGATCTGCCTGACACATCAAACTACGATACGACATATAAAGGTATATTGAAATTCGAGAATGACCTCATCCATAATACGGCCAATATTGACTAATCAACTTACTTGTGTTAAAATATAAAGACGGATTGAGACATCTGTCTCTCTGTAGAATGAGAAGTCATCGTCGATCAAGACCCACAACCATTGGAGGTGATAATGTGGGACTTTTCGAGAACGACACCAGGCGAGAGGACTACGAACGGGCTATCAACGACGTCGCCCAGAATGGGCAACGAGCCAATCCGCGTAGTCTCGAGTTAGCTCGTCGAGCCGCCAAACAAGCAGGCTCGATGGGCAACTCCGCCAACTCGGCACTCAACAAGCATATGCTCTCCAAGTAGGAGATGCAGCGCCCAAAGGGTGTCGTCTCAGCCTCTCTCGCTACACCGTCGGCGTCCCTGGATGCTGACGGTGAGCGAGGGAGGGCTTTTAATTTTCTACAGAAATGTTGACATTACTGCATGATTTCTGATATCGTATCTAACATCGCGGATTGAGGTCCCCAAGGGATTTCTCTGCTGAACATATATAGAGAGAAGGCGGCGGTAAGTAGCTCGTAGCAATACACGTTCAGACCGGACAGCCTGGCAATGAGGGAGTCGATTCGACAAACGGACCGACCAGCAGGAAGGTGGCTAAGTCGACCGCAAGGTGACACACTACGTTAGGTCGCGGCAAGCGCCCAAACGCAGCGGGCCGCAAGCCACGACGAACATCGCATGCGATGTCACCGTCGGCTAACCACCCAACTACATAGCGCATCGTACGCCCTGCAAGGAACACCCACAAGTGTCCGAACTTGCTCCACCCGTACGAATCCCTTGCGTTCCCGCATGACGACCGGACCATCCCGTCCAACCACGCCGCCTCTCGCTATACCCCCCTCCCGCTCCTCTTCGTAACATGTCGAGTGAGCGGGAGGTGGGGGCTCGTTTTATTTTGAGACATATTTTTGTGATAATAGTATTATGAATAATTTCTGGCACGACCTACCAAAACCATTTTTTGCCTTAGCACCAATGGAGGCTGTTACTGATGTTGTGTTTCGTCATGTCATTCAATTGGCTTGCCGACCGGATATATTCTTTACGGAATTTGTTAATGTGTCTAGTTTCTGTAGTGAAAAGGGAGCTCACAGTACAAAGGGTAGGCTACATTTTACTCACGACGAACAACCGATCGTAGCCCAAATCTGGGGCTCTAAACCAAAAGAGTTCGCCCAGATGAGTCATGCATTAAATAACATGGGATTTGCTGGTATTGATATTAATATGGGCTGCCCTGATAAAGCAGTAGTGAAGACTGGTGGCGGTAGTGGCTTAATTCGTACTCCAGAGTTGGCGGCAGATATAATCGCAGCCACCAAGGAAGGCGGCTTACCTGTTAGTGTTAAAACTAGGCTTGGCGACGTCAAAGCAGAAGAATGGAATGACTGGCTAGAGCACCTACTAAAACAAGACGTAGTCAACCTGACGGTTCACCTACGCACCCGAAAGGAAATGAGTAAAGTCGGCGCTCACTATGAGCTAATTCCAGAAATAAAACGACTACGCGACAAGATTGCGCCAGCAACACTCTTGACTATTAACGGTGACATAGCTGATCGAGTAGTAGGCAAGGAACTAGCAAATACCCATGACCTCGACGGTCTAATGATAGGCCGGGGTATTTTTCATAACCCATTTGCTTTCGAATACGAACCAAAACTGCACACCAAGTCAGAGCTGATAAATCTATTACAACTACACCTTGACCTGCATGATAAATACTCACTTGAATTAGGTGAAAGAAAGTTCGAACCGTTAAAACGCTTCTTCAAGATTTATATTAATGGTTTTAATGGCGCGGCTGAGTTGAGAAATCAACTGATGACTACCACAAACACAGATGAGGCGCGTCAAGTCCTAGCATCGATTAATCTAAAGGATTAAAAATATCTACCCTTAGTTGCATTATAGTTCTGATAGACTTCACCGTCAGACAGCCAGCGATTATATAATTGGAATGATGCAATATCACCCTTCCACCAGCGGTTATCACCAGATGTATTATTGTTGCCATAGCCATTAGCCAAGGCTAGGTCTTCTACTAGCACCGTGGTCCAGTTAGTCTGCGATTGAACTGATGAGCTACAGGTCTTAACACTATTTATGTAACAGCTAATCCCGTTGTTTGCCTTGTCAAACGTCAGGACGATATTGTACCATTGGCCTTCTTGAATAGCCGCAATTGCTGAACCGCCATTTGGTGGGCTAGCGTTCGGTGCAAATACAGCACTTGATATTGTGCCAGCATCGTTACCGATTGTGGCACCAAAACTTCCACTGGAGTTGAGTTCGAACCTTATTGCGGCATTACCAGTAGAACTGCCTACGGCGTTGTTATAATTTGTTGTCATGACATTTCTATAGCTACAATCATTAGCAGGGGAGGTATAACTACAAGTAGACCTCATCCAAAAACTGATCGTTCCTACATCTGTAACTTCAGGCACTGAACCAATGTGGACCAGTTCAGTTCCAGCACCATCGAAATTAACTAGGCCCCCGTTACCAATACCGTACGTTGGCGTACCGCTCAACACGCCGTTATAGCCATTACAGGTTATATCCGTCCAGCTAGCCTGATACTCAGCCGCAGTCCAGCCAGTCGGAACGGGACATAATATGTTTTTGTTAGCAGCACTCGGGTAGGAACTGCTATCCGCAGCATCCAGATTAACTATGAGTCCATTAGTATCAACAACGTCAGGATAAATAGTTACACGATAAATCGTATTCTGTTTGAACGAACGCCAGATAGCGTTACCGGTCTTTGTATATAAACTAGCCGTACCGACCGCCCTAATAGTCATCAGTTTGCCGCTTGGGCTAAGGTCGTTGCTATTTAGGCCAATACTGAAAGTCGACTTAACATTAACACTGGCGTCAGACGTAACGAAACACGGCGATGAGCAAGCCGCTAATGTCGCCCCGGCGCAGTCAGTACTCTGTGTTAGTGGTGCTGCATTTGACCACTTTGGTATACCACCAGATTTTTCCAGACATGATAGTGCGTATGACACACCAGCATCACCGGCATTCTGTGCCAACTGATTATAATACTGTCCGATTAGCGACGTTCGCACGGCCGCAACTGAAGTTAGCGACACCATGAGAACCATCAACATAATTACCGAGGCAATCAAAACCGTTGGCAATGCGAAGCCTTTTTTTCGACTATCTAGGTGATAATTCATATACTAAACATACCCTCTGATACCAACAGTATAGCATAAGCGTAGTGATGTTAAAATCAGACGGCGCTTAAATCCAAGACTTCGCCACCAATCTCTTTACGGAAATAACCATCGTGGCTAACATACAAAATTGCCCCTGAATATTTAGAGAGGGCAGTTTCGAGTTCCTCGATACTAGGCAAGTCTAGGTGATTAGTCGGCTCGTCTAAAATCAGTAATTGTGGGTCTTGGGCTAGCATACTAATAAGCTGAAACCGTGCTTTTTGGCCGCCGGAAAGCAATGAAATCGGAATTTTACCGTCGCCTTCGACAAATAGGTAATCATTCAATAAACTCCGAATTTTACCATCACTAATTGGCAGTTTTTTATCTAAATATAAACGCTCGATAGCATCATATAGCGGCAAACTAGTGTACTTTGATTTAATTTCTTGTTCATATATACCAACGCGAATATTCGAATCCAGCGCTATTTCACCGTCCAGAATAACGGCGTCCTTCGCCCCTAATAAAGCCTTAATCAAAGTAGTCTTACCAGCACC
>DAISKS010000015.1:1982-12403 GCA_036820845.1 Candidatus Saccharimonadota bacterium | reverse complement strand
CAAGTGGCTTTAGCGGTTCACCACGGTTTGGTGAAATCAAAAACTCAATTTGTTTGTCAAAACTGCGGAGCTAACTATCCGAAGTGGGTCGGTAGATGTGATAACTGCGGTGAATGGAATACGCTTGTCGAACAGGCTGTTGAGCAGGGTAGGTCGGCCGTAGCCAAGAGTGAGAAATCAGGCAAAGTACTGGCCGTTCAGACCATGCAGTCAATTGTGGTCGACAACTCTAACAACAGACTGTCCAGCGGGTTTGGCGACCTAGACGAAGTACTTGGTGGAGGCATATTAGCTGGTAGCGTCGTTCTGATGGCGGGCCAGCCGGGTATAGGTAAGAGTACGCTACTACTACAGATTTCAGCTAATATTGCCCGTAAGCTACCCGTGTTATATGTCAGTGGCGAGGAGTCGGCTAGTCAGGTTAAGTTGCGAGCTGAGCGGTTGGGCGCCGAGAAGTCGGAACAACTAAGCTTCGCTTCTAGCACCAGCGCCGACGACGTCGCGGCGACAATCAGGAGTGGTGAATACAAATTAATCATTATTGACTCGGTTCAAACAATGAGCCTTGACGAGATCACCTCGGCACCGGGTACTGTTAGCCAAATAACCAACAGTAGTAATGTGATTATCAGGGCTGCGAAACAATCCGGTGCGGCCGTTGTCCTGGTTGGCCATGTTACCAAAGAAGGTAGTATTGCTGGCCCTAAAGTATTGGAACACTTAGTCGACGTAGTATTACAGTTTGAGGGTGACCGTTATGGTGGTTTCAAAATCGTACGTGCCGCCAAGAACCGATTCGGTTCTACTAACGAAGCAGCAATTTTCGAGATGTACAACGAAGGTTTGCGCTTGGTTGAAAACCCATCCGCTGCCCTTTTAGCCGAACGACAGAATGCTGATGGGTCAGTCGTGCTAGCAACATTAGAAGGGACTAGACCGCTGCTAGTCGAAATTCAAGCCTTAGTGAACCCTACTAGTTTCGGCTATCCAAAGCGTACGGCCAGTGGTTTTGATATTAATCGATTAAACCTACTAATAGCCGTTCTTGAGCGTCGTACAAAATTAAATCTTGCGGATAAAGACATCTACATCAACGTAGTCGGCGGATTAAAGTTGAGTGATCAGGCGGCTGATTTGGCTGTCTGCATGGCAGTGGCCAGTGCCGCCGCTGGACGTCGGATGGACGACAAAATAGTCGTGTTTGGTGAAGTAGGTTTGGGTGGTGAAGTCCGTTCTGCTAGATGGGCTGACAAAAGAATTGCCGAGGCGAAAAAACTCGGGTTTAAACAGGCTATTGCGCCGAAGAGCGCTGGCAAGTCGACCTTTATAAAAGGCGTCAGCGATTTACGCTCGGCGTTGATTGATTATTTACAGAAATAAGGAGAAATATGGAAATTATAAATACTGTTTTACTAATTGTTATTGTTGCGGGCGTGCTTTATTTAATAGCAAATACTAATCATAAGACCGTAACTAGGAGCGGCGCTAAACCAGTTTTTGTTGATACTTCAGTGTTAATCGATGGTCGCATAGTCACCATAGCAAGGACTGGCTTTTTGCCCGGTACCTTGATGATTCCACGTAGTGTCATCGGGGAATTACAGTACATGGCTGATAATGCTGATAATGAAAAACGAGCCCGAGCCAGGCATGGTCTAGATGTCATCGCTGAACTGCAAAATATCGATGGGATCGATGTTAAGATACACCGCGATAGTAGTCGCGCCGAAGAGGGTGTTGATGAAAGGTTATTGAATTTAGCCAAAAAGTACAAAGGCATAGTTTGCACTAACGACTATAACCTGAATAAAGTTGCATTAGTCGAGAATATCAGAGTGTTAAATGTTAACGACTTGACCATGGGTCTTAGAATGTCTTATCTGCCCGGCGAGAAAATGATGATTGAGCTAAAGCAGAAGGGGCACGAGAAAGACCAAGGTATAGGTCACCTAGCTGACGGGACTATGGTTGTAGTCGAGAAAGCTGGTAATAAAGTTGGCACAAATGTCGAAATTGAATTTATACGCAGTTTACAGACAGCCGCAGGCAAGATGATGTTTGCTAAGTTAGTTGGTGCTGTTGATTCGCCACGTCGGAATGTGCAGGCAGATAATAGTAAGTCTTATAAAACTCGTCGCAATTATGGTAATCGCAGTGCTAGCGAAGCTAACCGAACGCAACCTAAAAAACGCGTCGTTAAATCAAAGTCTGAATACGCTGAACAGAATTTTGTTGATTTAGCCAATAAATAGATTTGCTAACCGCCGAATGAATCAGTCGGTTCTTGGGTAGAATAGTAGCCACTATCAATTGCAGTAACTGTTGCGGTGACACTAGACGTAGCTGTGTAGTTAAAACTATAGCTTCCTGCTGCGTCATAAGTTTTATACAGCATGCCGCCAATTGTAATCTGAACATTGTTTATTGGGAACGTACCATCTGAGATTTCTAATGATATCTTATATATATTCTTGCCACCTCCAGGCGAGACTGATACGGTTACGCCTGGTTTTTTATCGGTGCTCTTATGAGCATCATCGTAAGAATTAACATCGTAACCATCCGGCGAGATTAAGATTGTCTTTTTAGTGATAGGATCAATCATCTTTTGGACTTCCAGCTCAACCTTGGCGCCCTCCGGCGTTAGTTCCGATGCTCGCTTCTTGGAAACTTTGTCGAACATAATCTTGTCAGTCATCGAGGCTTGAGTCTTGCTCCACCATGACGGATAAAGCTCGCCGCCGACTGTCTGGATACCTTTTGGCTTGGTAAACCAGTCGCCTGACTTCCAAGAACCGTTCTTAGCATAGACTTCCTTGTGAGCATATGACATAACCTTCGCTACAATCGCACCAGGTATCGATGACGTACCGTTGCGTAGGATGGTAGCATCGGAGTTTCCGAGCCAAACGAGCATAGACAGTGAAGGGCTGTAACTTGCCATCCAGATATCCTTGGCGTTACCACCTTTATCGGATGTTCCGGTCTTTGTAGCCGTCCTCACTCCAGGTATAACCATACCCAAGGCGTTACGTCCATTTAATGGTGAGCGCGCAACGTCATCGCTCAGAATGTCGCTTACTATATAAGCCACCTGTGGATCAACAATTTTTTTACCAGCTGGGTCAACCCACTTCTTCAGTACTTCGCCACTATTGGTTTTCACCTCAAGATATGTCGATTGTTTTTTATAGACGCCATTGCGACCTAAGCTGGCATAGGCATTGACTAGGTCGACTTGCTTGATACCGCAACTACCGATTGCCGAAGATAGTCCGACGTTGACCTCGTCACCCTGTGTGCAGTAACTGGTGGCGCCTAAACCTCGTATAGTCGCAAGTGTCTTTTTAACAGTCGATAGATACATAGCTTTTACAGCTGGAATATTGCGTGAAGTGGCTAGTGATTGCCTGATTGTAATACTTCCCTTGAATGTTCGGTCGGCATTGAAAAGTGGAGCGCCGTAGATACTATCAATCTTTTCATCCTTCAGTATCGAGCCACTGCCATAGTTTTGGCCGGATTTCTTTTGGAATAGTTCAGCATAGACTAGTGGCTTGATGCTCGAACCTGGCTGAATATAGGCCGTAGCAGCGTTGTCCTGGCCATAACCTGGCCAGTTAAAGTCACGACTACCCATCATGGCAACGATCTGTCCGGTTTTAGTATCTTCAACAGTAGCAGCGCCGTTAGAGAAGCCAGCAACTCTTGGCCAATATGAACTAAACATGTCGTTCATCGATTCCTCTAGTTTGTTCTGGATTCGTAGGTCGAGCGTAGTCTTGACTATCAGACCACCCTTACCAACAGTTGCCTTGCCAAGTTCTTTTTCTAATTCGGCTCGAACCATCTGAACGAAGTGAGGGGCTTTGATATTTTTGTATTGATCAGCCTCTGGTATGACATGGTCGAGGATTGGATATTCCTTAGCTTTTTTAGCCTCGGCCTTGGTGATATATTTCTGATCCACCATGTTGTCTAGGACAGTATGTTGTCGAGCGATTAGCCTTTTGTGGCCTTCGACATAATATGGATTATAGACCGACGGATTCTGCGGGATTGCTGCTAACAGAGCGGCTTCTGCCAGGGTTAGCTTCTTGGCGGAGTGTCCAAAATAAGTTTGTGCGGCTGATTCAACCCCGTTACGACGACCGCCGTAAGGTGACTCATTCAGATACAAGTTTAGTATCTGTGCCTTGTTATACATGCGCTCAACTTCGATTGACAGGATAATTTCTTTGATTTTCCTAGGAATACCACTAAGTCCGCGTTGTTGGGCTTCGTCAGCAAAGAAAACTTGTTTAACAAGTTGTTGGGTCAGGGTAGAACCGCCTTGCGTACTACCACCGCCTAGGTTATTAAAGGCGGCGCGCATCAGTCCTGAAGCACTAACTCCGCCGTGTTTATAAAAATCTTTATCCTCGATGGCGACAGTGGCGTTTTTTATATAACTATTTAAACCTTCGTCACCAACAACCAATTTGTAGTCTCCGTCACCCTTGTCTTCCCATAGTAACTCTCCATTACGGTCTAGGTAGGTGGTAACGGTCGTTTGAACACGTTTTTGCAATTCACCGGGACGGATAGCGTCTAGATCTTTACGGAAATATATAAACAGGGCGCCAATTAGCACCACGAATACAAGGAAAGTGCCACCTACGATCTTGAGAGCTCGTAGGGCGCCTTCTCGCGAAAACCAGTATTCCTTTAGGTGTTTCGGACTTAGTTTATACAACAGCCTTCCAAACGGGTCACTGGGCATATTAGCAACGTATTTAGCGTGACGTTTTTTTGCCGATTCCTTTACGCTTTTATGAGCATTAGAAAGATTCGAATATAAATTTAACTTTCGTGATTTCAATGGTTTCCTTGCCACGTTTAACATCCCCTGCCAATTTAATATAACCATTATATCACCAATGATTGTTCAAAATCATCAAAAGTCACACATTAAATCAATGTGTGTACATAGCCATCTAGACTCTGGTATACTAACAGATGAAGTGTAAATACTAACGGAGACAAACATGAAACTTTCAGAGGAACTTGCGTGGCGTGGATTTGTCAATCAAACCACCATCCAGGACTTATCAAAACTCGACGGTGAACCAATCTCTTTCTATCTAGGTGTTGACCCAAGTGCTAACAGTATGACTATCGGCAATTTGGCGGCTATTATGATGGTTCGTCATTTTATTAAGCATGGCCACAAAGCTTTTATGTTAGTCGGAGGTGCTACTGGTTTGATTGGCGATCCCGACGGCAAGGCGTCCGAGCGTAATCTTAAATCGATGGACGAAATCAACAAGAATAAGGCTGCTCTTGTCGAGCAATACGGAGTATTGTTTGCTGGTCAAGATTTTACAGTAGTAGATAACTACGACTGGTTCAAAGACATGGGCTATTTGAATTTCTTACGTAACATCGGTAAACACGTTCCTATGAGTCAGATGCTAGGCCGCGATTTTGTTAAATCACGTCTGGGTGAGGACGGTACGGGTATTAGTTATGCCGAGTTCAGTTACTGTTTAATCCAAGGTTACGACTTTTTAACATTATTCCGTGAATACGGCGTGACCTTACAGCTATGCGGAGCTGATCAATGGGGTAATTCTATTACTGGCGTTGATTTGATTCGTCGTCTTGAAAACGCCGAGTCCCACGTCTACTCAACACCACTAGTAGTCAACAAGTCGACGGGTGTTAAATTCGGCAAGAGTGAAGGTGGCGCCATCTGGTTAGATGCAAACCAGACCAGTGTTTATAAGTTCTACCAGTTCTGGTTCAATCTGGATGACGAAGGAGTCATTGACTACCTAAAGATGTACACCATGCTAGATTTAGACAGAATAAGCGAACTAGAAGAAGCTTTACATAATGACTCATCAATTAGGGCGGCGCAACGAGCCTTGGCGCATGAAGTAACCTCTATAGTTCATGGACTAGAGCGAACCGAAAGTGTTGAGCGTGTCACTGAAGTGTTGTTCGGCGGCGCCGATTTTAACAGCTTGAGTGATGCCGATATAGAAGAATTAGCCAGGGAAATACCAACCGTCCACCTAGGTATATCATTAATTGATTTATTATTAAGCACAGAGCTAGCCTCAAGTAGAGGTGATGCCCGTCGTTTAATCGAAGGTGGCGCCGTGTCTGTCAATGGCGACAAGGTCAACCAAGACTTTACTATCAACAGTCGCTCGTTGATTAAAAAGGGTAAGAATAGTTTCGCATTAGCACGTTAGTGTATAATTGTCGGCATGGTAAAAAAAGTTATAGCATTCGACCTTGACGATACGTTAGCGGTCACAAAATCACCAATATCAGATAAAATGGGCGAATTACTGGTACGCTTGCTAGACAGATTTGACGTTTGTGTTATTTCTGGTGGAGCATTTAGTCAGTTCAAGATTCAAGTTGTTGACAGATTAGAGGCCGAACCGCAGCAGCTGAGGCGCTTACATCTGATGCCGACTTGTGGCACGAAGTACTATCGTTATGATGAGCTGAAAAAGGATTGGGCCTTGCAGTACGAGCACAGCCTGACGGATGAACAGAAATCACGTGTTATCAAAACTCTTGAAGATGGTGCTAAAGAGTTGGGGTTATGGGAACCAAAGCCATACGGCGAAATTATCGAGGATCGTGGTTCACAAGTTACTCTTTCAGCCCTGGGTCAACAAGCACCCGCAGAATTAAAGTACAAGTGGGACCCAACTGGCGAGAAAAAGATCAAACTACGAGACCTAGTCGCACCAAAGCTTACCGATCTAGAAGTCCGAGCAGGCGGTACGACTTCAATCGATGTCACCTTGATTGGCGTAGATAAAGCCTATGGCATGCGTAAGTTAATCGAAGAAATGAGTATTTCAAAAGAAGACATCTTGTTTATCGGTGACAAACTTCAAGAGGGCGGTAACGACTACCCAGTTCGTGCTATGGGTATCGATTGGATAGAAGTTGAACGATGGGAAGACACCGCCTTGGTTCTTGAAGGTGTTTTGGGCATAAAAGCCTAGTTATTGTTACACTAGATATATGAATTTGACGACGCCAATCAATAAGATTAAAGGTGTGGGCGTTAAAACTTACGAGCAGTTCACAGTGGCTGGCATTAATACTGTTGGCGACCTAATTAACTTCCTACCTCGGAAATACGAGGATTTTTCGGAACTTACCTCTATAGCCGATATAAAACCAGGCAAAGTGACTATTCGAGCAAGGTGCGAGTCGATATCGACTAGGCCCGTCCGGCGAGGTCTTAAATTGACAGCCGCTACGCTAGCTGATGAAACTGGTAAATTACAGGCGGTTTGGTTTAATCAACCATATCGAGAAACACAGCTGAAATCAGGTGAAGAATTCTTTTTTTCGGGTGTATTTGAATTTAACTACAACAAATACCAACTAACCAATCCCAGTGCCGAACAGACCAGCAGTATGCCGGTCCAGACGGACCGAGTCTTACCTGTTTATCGAGCAGTCAAAGGATTAAAGTCTACGTTATTGCGTAAGGTCATCGCCGAGCTGAAACCGCTGATTAAGATGCTTCCTGAAACACTGCCAGCTAGTCTTGTGTCTGATGAAAAACTAATGTCGCGTGGTGATGCACTGCTGACGATGCATTTTCCAGATGATACCGATGAAGTTATAGCGGCCAAAGAACGTCTTGCATTTGAGGAATTATTTCAACTACTTCTAGCCAGTCAATTGAACCGTCAGGAAAACTCAAAACTTAACGGTTACAAGATACCATTCGATAAGGCTATCGTGACTAACTTTGTTAAAAAGTTACCATTTGAGTTGACTGATGCGCAGCGTAAGGCTGCTTGGGATATCATTCAGGATCTAGAGAGTGAAGTACCTATGAACAGACTTTTGCAGGGTGATGTCGGTTCTGGTAAAACTGTCGTGGCTGGTCTAGTCGCATCCGAGGTCGCACATTTCGGTTTTCAAACGGCACTGATGGCACCGACAGAAATTCTGGCTTCTCAACATGCCAATACATTACGTGAACTTCTTGATCCGTTGGGTATAAGAGTCGGTTTATTAACGGGTGGCGTAAAGGGTAAAGCCAGGACCACACTATATGAACAAATAGCCAGTGGCGGTGTCGATGTTGTTGTTGGTACGCACGCTTTAATCCAGGAGTCGGTTAATTTTCATAAATTAGGACTGGTTATCATCGATGAACAGCACCGCTTTGGTGTCGAGCAGCGGCAGCAACTCTTGAAAAAGTCTAAATTAATGCCCCATATGTTAGCTATGACGGCGACGCCTATTCCACGAAGTTTGGCCCTAACAGTTTACGGAGAACTTGATATTAGTATCATCAATCAGTTGCCTGGAGGCAGAAAACCAATCAAAACTAAAATCTGGTCACCAAATAGTCGTCGTCAACTTGACGAATTGGTTGATGGTGAATTAGAAGCTGGACGTCAGGCATATGTCATCTGTAGTTTGATTGAAAATAGCGCCACTAACGATTTGAAAAGTGTCAAAGTTGAGTATGACCGACTGCGTAATTCAGTCTTTAAACACCGCCGCATTGGTTTATTGCACGGCAAATTGAAACCCGATGAAAAAGACGCCATTATGCTGGAGTTTAAAAACGGCGAAATTGATATCCTTGTTAGTACTACTGTCGTTGAGGTCGGAGTCGACGTACCTAATGCCACGACTATAATTATCGAGGACGCTGATAGGTTTGGCTTGTCCCAACTTCACCAATTAAGGGGTAGGGTAGGACGTAGTAGTTTCCAGAGTTATTGTTATTTAATAACCAGTACTAGCGCCAAACCGACTACTAGGTTAAAGGAACTAGAAAAAAGTAATGACGGCTTTTATCTGGCGGAAGTCGACCTGAGGCTACGTGGTCCCGGTGAGATATACGGACGTGCACAACACGGTGCTCTAAATCTACAGGTAGCTACACTCGCCGATACCAAACTAATCGCCAGGGCTCAAAAACAGGCTAAACGATTCGTGGAGTCTGGCACCAATCTGTTACAATATAAAGAGTTAGCGAGTCAGGTTCAGTATTATCAGCGCCTGACAACATTAAATTAAAATAGGATAAAGATGTACGCAGGCACAACAATTCGAAACGGATCGGGCAGGATAGTTGGCGTGCATCAGAAAATCGATCGCGCTGCACGATTTCAACTTAGAAAACTCATCAAATCGTCCGATAACTTTCCTAATATCAAAGATATTTTACACTTCGAAGGTCGCAACGGTCCCGACGGCCTGAAACGCAAGCACCCATCATCGCCACAGGCTTGGTATTTTATCAATCCAAAAAAAGATGATGATAGAGAACTGATTGAAATGATCAACAACCATATTGTCAATCTGGCAATAGCCTTGCGGTTAAAAGATTCTGTTCGGTCATCGTTTGAAGCCGCTTGGTTGGCACATGCTATAGTCGATGGCTTGACACCAGCTCACCACTACCCGCTAGGGGATAAGATAGAGGAATTATGGGGCAAGGCTTCGCATGAGCGATTCTCTATCTGGGAGAAAAACGTAATTAAGGGTGATGGTGTCATGGATACCATATCTAAAAACTGGCAGTACTGGGGAGCCAAAGGAGCATTTACGACTCATGGTGTCTTTGAACTAGGTGTCGCGTCAGCTGTTTCAACCGAGAACTTTCGGAAACTATCAATTGGTAGCAAACAGTTGAACGAGATTGCCAAACGTAGCTTTGAGGATATGTTTATTGATAAGGTTCACGCGATTGACCGACTCGGTCTATATGAAGACCTAGGCCGTAACGGCTGGACTCCAGGGCTAGCTAGAAAAATCAAAAACGTGCTAGTTCCCCAGATAATAACAACAGTTACTCTGGCTTGGTACAAAGCGGTTTTGTTATCGAGGGAAGATATCAAATGAAATTAAGACTTATCGCTGGTAGATTAGGTGGGCGAGTCATTCAAGCACCTGATGGTTTTACGACTCATCCTATGAGTGAACGAGTGCGCGGGTCGTTATTCAATATCATTGGTTCGGAATTATTGGACGCCGAAGTCTTAGACGCGTTTGCCGGTTCCGGCGCGGTCGGTCTAGAGGCTATTAGCCGCGGCGCCAGGTCAGTGCAATTTGTTGACCGTGATCGGGTCGCTAGTAGAATGTTGGCCGAGAATATCGAGTCTCTTGGACTTGGGGAAGAAGCTAAATCTACTCGAGCTAGTCTATCGTCATGGATTGATGGTGATGTGGATAAAACTTATGATTTAATTTTTGCCGATCCTCCCTATAATGACCTTCAGTTATCCACAGTTTCAAAATTAGTGGGTCTATTAAAACCAAATGGGCTTATGATACTATCGTATCCAGGTAGATGTGAGTTGCCGACCGTTAATGGAGTTGTTGTGGTGGACAATCGTAGTTACGGAAATGCGGCACTCGCGTTCTACCGT
>DAISKS010000015.1:0-1882 GCA_036820845.1 Candidatus Saccharimonadota bacterium | reverse complement strand
TTGGTACGCGAGAGAAGACTCGAACTTCCATGCCCTTGCGGACACTAGCACCTGAAGCTAGCGCGTCTACCATTCCGCCACTCGCGCATATTCAACTTTTATGTACTTGAACAAAGCAATTTATTTTATGCCCATTTTTTGCGTAGCGCGTCTACGAATAATCATAACGCCACTCGCGCATGCACCTTACTAGGATAGCGGTTTGATTAACATTTTTCAATCTAGAAACGAGGTGAATATGGCGCTAAATCAGCGTTATCAAACTTCGGGTCTAATTCCGATATTAGTGTTTTCAAGTCAGTTTTTTGTTTAACTCCGGGGTTTAGGATTCCAAATGGGTCAAACACATCTTTGATTTGTTTGTAGATATCCAACTCGTCATCATCAAGTTGGGCATAGGCGCCCATAGCACGCAAGCGTCCCTCACCAGCGTCGGCTGCCATATCGCCACCAAATTTAACGACCAACTCCATATAGTCAGATATTAATTTAAAGGTTTTTTGCCTATCTGCTACGACATTTAAATCAATTTCTGGTGCGGTATAGACAGCGCCGTTAAGCCAGTTAAAGTAAAGTGGTAAAGAGACATGATGCTTCTGTGCCAGTTCACTAACAGCGACTGTAAATTCCTCGCGTCGTTCGCTTGGAATGGCGACTCCATCGATAATCGAAGGATAGACCTCTCTTTTAGTAGTCGATTGTCGCAGTAGTGACTGCACGTCCTTAACCACTTGTAGTTCATCATTGGTATAGTCTGTCGTTGAATATAATGTTGTTTTAAAGCCGGACAGTTTTTTGATAGCTGATTTTAGCTTCTTGTTTCGAGCGTGATCACTGAAATCGTTGAAGCTGGCGTACAACACTGCCTGGACTGTGCCGTCATCGAATTCATCCGAGAATACATATTTTTTACCAAGGGCGTGTGCATTATCAAATATCTCGCTATCAATTACGTTCAAGATACTAGGCTTAACACTCACCATGACATCAGCCGCGTCGCGCGCCATTTCGGCGGATTCGAACGTCGCCACTAATATCGATTCATCACTGCTATAAAAATCAGTTTTTAGGACTGCTTCCGAGATTATACCCAAGGTTCCCTGGCTGCCGACGATTAATGGCGTTAGGTCAAACGACCCGTCTTTACCCTTCACTCTAGCTATACCGGCATAACCAACGCTATCAGTAGTGTTGGCGATTTTATCCTCAATTGTTTGCTGATTGTCTTCGATGATACCGTCGAGCTTGCGATAAATTTCACCTTCAAAAGTCTGCAAACCCTTTTTCTTATTTAAATCTCGTCGACTGATACGACTAGTTTCGATTAAATCACCGTTAGCCAGAACCACTTCTAATCTGGTAACCCAATCGCCAATCGAACCATACGAAGCCGTGTCTAGCCCGATGGAATTATTTGCAATAGCGCCACCGATGGTACCGGCAATAGGTGAAGTGGGGTAGGCTGGGATGTAAAGACCGTTCGACTGCAATGTCTCGTTGGCAGTTTTGAAAGTCATCCCGGGTTGCAGGTGTATGAATTGGTCTTTATTTTTAAGGCCAATAAAAATTACTTTGTTTAGATGCGCCAATGTATTGATAACGATACCCTTGCCGATAGCCGCGCCAGTCTTGTTAGAGCCACCGCCACGAACTGTTATCGGTAGAATATGACCTTTTTCGGCCAATTGCCAGGCAAACCTGGCAACTTTTCGAATGTCATTTGTAACCCGGGGATGAACAACAATCTCTGGTTTAATCGCTAAAATACTGCCGTCGCGAGAGAATCTTTCTCGGACAGCATCTGAACTAATCACTTCGCCCAGCAAGTGTTCATTTAGGTATTGAGTAATTTTATTCATGTCAGTATATCCCCTCAGTCGTT
>DAISKS010000014.1:10626-12644 GCA_036820845.1 Candidatus Saccharimonadota bacterium | reverse complement strand
CCAGCCTATAAATTAGTTGAATATATAACGCAATAGCGTTTCATTATCGAATGCTACAGATTAACAGCATGTTATAATCGATGATGATGGAAAAGGAACTTAACTGATATGTGCGGTATTGCCGGCTATTACGGACTAGATAGAGACGAAGAATTACTCAAAAAGATGAACGATGCCCAGTCGCATCGCGGCCCCGACGGTGAGGGTTATTATATTGATACGAAAGTCGGTTTTGCACATCGACGTCTTGCCATCATAGATCTATCAACCGGCGATCAACCAATGAAAAGTGCCGACGGATCGATCGTCACTGTCTTTAACGGTGAGATATATAATTACCTAGAACTGCGGCAGGAACTCGAAGAGCTAGGCGAGAAGTTTACGACTAATTCTGATACCGAAGTCATCATTCATGCCTATAAAGTGTGGGGAGACGACTGTTTTGATAAATTTAATGGTATGTTCACGATTGCCATTCGCGACAAGGCAAAAGACAGATTCTTGCTTGTAAGGGATCACTTTGGAATAAAACCAATTTATTACTCAAATCTGGGCAACGATAAAAAACCGAAACTATTATTCGCATCCGAGATTAAATCAATATTGGAATCAAGTTTGGTTATAAAAAAACCAAATGACAGGATTATATACCGATATTTAAAATTCCGTATTCACGATGACTCAACCGAGACCTTTTTTGACGGTATATACAGACTAAGCGCCGGCGAGATGATGATAATTGACAAGGGTGGTTTAATGGTTAAACCTTATACAAATCTAGTCGGTGACTTAAAAGACTTAGCAAGTAAACAGACTAAATATTCCAAAGACGCAGTAGCAGGCTACAAGTCAAGGTTAATCGAGTCAGTTAGGCTACGCCTACAAAGCGATGTGCCTGTCGGTACATCGCTTTCGGGAGGCCTAGACTCGTCAGCGGTCGCTACTATCATCAATCATCTAATGTTAAAGAATAGTAATGATCAGGCAGTCCGTTCTGTAGGGTCAAAGCAAAATACTTTTTCAGCTATTTTCCCAGGTTCTATTAATGACGAAGAGAGGTATGTCGATGCGGCTATTGCGAAGCTTAAGACTAAGGTCATGGCACATAAAGTTAAACCGACAGCCGACGAGTTTTTCCAGGACTTAACAGACTTTATAAAAACTCAAGAAGAACCAATCATTAGTACTGGCCCTTATGCACAGTATCAGGTTATGAGGCTGGCGAGTGGCAATGTCAAAGTCTTACTCGATGGCCAAGGGGCCGACGAGATGATGGCTGGTTACATACCATATTATTTTGTCTATCTAAGGCAACTTAGAAAGGATCACCGTTGGTTAAAGCTGACTGGTGAACTAGTCAGGTCAAGTGATGTACTTATACGGCTAGCCAGGTTTAAGTTAAAAGACAAGTTGACCATTCGCAAATCAGTGCCAGTTTCCCTACTAATTAAAGATAAGTTTAACAGTAAATACCAGAAAGAGTCCTTTAGTACTGAAAACTATAACTTAAAACTGCGTTTGATTGAGGACATTTTTAGTAATAGCTTACCCTCGCTTCTAAGGTACGAGGACAAAAATACCATGCGTTTTAGTCTAGAAGGTCGCGTGCCGTTTTTGGATAAAGAAGTCGTCAAATATCTATTCAGCCTGAGCGATGACGCCATTATCAAGAACGGCTGGAACAAGCGGATTCTGCGTGATGCTATGGACGGTATGCTACCTGATTTGATTAATTATCGCCGCAACAAGATTGGGTTTACTACGCCGGAAGCCGAGTGGTTTATGCGTCTAAAAAATCGATTTTACGGCATATTTATGTCAAGTGAATTTGCAGCACGACCTTACTTTAATCAGGAAGAAGTCGTCAAAGCATTTGAAGGTTTTATCAAAGGGACAAATGATATTCCCAGCTTCACATTCTGGCGTTTGCTAAATGTTGAGCTGTGGTTAAGGGAATTCTTTGATGAAAAAAAGTCTGAACAAAAGAAAATCAAAACCAATCTAGAGCCAAACGAAGA
>DAISKS010000014.1:0-10526 GCA_036820845.1 Candidatus Saccharimonadota bacterium | reverse complement strand
TAGTAATTGATTCTAACGATATTGGCAGGAATGTGTTAGGTAAGGATGTCGGTGGCGACCCTGCTCATTACGAGGCTATTTTCTCGGACAATCCGCTTGGTCAGGGTAGTGAACAGACGCCAATAGCCGCTGTGTTTGAACTAAAGTAAACATATACCGCTCATGGTATAATATTGACATGTTTTTAGTGGGCATCTTTTCTTGGTGGTACGGTAGTGGCTGGGTGGCTCGCGCTAAGGCGATTAAGTTGAGTATCGGCAATATGGTTGATTTTTTTTCAATCGACATTTTAGCAAAGACATTATTTAATCCATACAAACAGATATCGGCCGGCAGTGTGGATGGTCCGCTTGAAGTCAAATTCAGGAACTTTCTAGATAGAACTATATCGCGCTTTATCGGTGCAATGATTAGGAGCTTCATGATAATTGTCGGACTTATTATCATTGCTCTACAGGGTGTGCTGGGACTACTCATTTTGATAATCTGGCCGATTATGCCGTTAATGCCAGTTATTGGACTAATTCTGACAGTTATTGGGTGGTTACCATGGAAGAGCTGAAATTTAACCTAGGCAGTGAGCGTAGTCAAAAAGCGCGCATCAAGACGGCTTTTGACGGGTTTTGGATTGGGCTGTTAGTTTTAGTGGCTATTGTACTACTAGGAGCGGGCGTAGGTTTACTGGCGTTAAATATGTCGATTGGTTGGACACTCTTCGGTATCTCGGCGGTTCCAACCATGGTGTTTGCCTGGTATCGCGGCGAATTATACCACCTACCAATTAAGAGTAATCCAAAGACCATTGATGATGCTCTATCGGGTACGGTTCTGGGACGTTTACCAAAACAGCTTAGCCCGAAAGACCTAGCTACTATTATTGGCGCCTTACCGGGTGGGAGATTCTTTGCAGTTCGATTCGGCATTGGTCCAAACTTCTTAAGTGAGCTAGCCTCGACTAATTCTACTGACATGCAAACAGTGTGGCATCAGGCATGGGATATATGGCAGCAAACAAAAACGCGCAATATATCAGACGCAGTTTTATTGGTTGCCTTAATCAAAGCAACTCCAAATTATGAAACACTCCTGAATCACCTGCAACTAGATATGGATGATTTAAACGAAGGACTATGTTGGTATAACCACCTAAAATACCTAGTCGAACAGCATCGTTTACCGCGTCGAACGGGGGGAGTTGGCCGTGATTGGTCATTCGGTTGGACACCGCTATTAAATCGTTTTGGACAGAATATTAGCCGTCAGGCAGCCTTCTATTATCCTGCGGGTCATGAATTAATAGCTCATAAGGAGCAACTGGACCAACTGGTAAATATTCTGAGTAAACAAGGACGACGCAACGCAGTTTTAGTGGCGCAGTCCGGTGCCGGTAAAACCGAATTAGTGCGTGCTTTTGCTTCTAGACTGATGGACGGCAACTCGAGTGTGCCAAAAAACCTCCGTTACAATCAGGTTGTTAATCTAGACTCATCGGCATTGATTGCCGCCGCACCAGATAGGGGAGGGCTAGAGCAACTAGTGCCAAAAATCCTAGGAGAGGCTTATGCTGCTAAAAATATTATCATCTGTTTAGATAATGCTCAACTATTTTTTGAAGATAGCGTTGGTGCAGTAGACGTTACCAATGTTCTGATGCCAATTTTGGAGGCGGGTAATCTACGTATGATTCTAACCGTGGACGAACAGAAGTTTCTAGAGATAAGTCGACGCAATTCAGAAGTTGTTAATTTCTTGAATCGCATCGTCGTGCCACCAGCTAACCGCGAAGAAACTATCCATATAATGCAAGAACAAGTCATTACCATCGAACACCAGACTAACACACTGTATATGTATCAGGCCTTAGTAGAGGCTTATCGGCTAGGTGATAGGTATGTTCATGATCGAGCCATGCCCGGCAAGGCCATTAAATTATTAGAGTCAGCTAGCCATTATGCCGACAACGGTTTGGTTACAGCCGATTCGGTCCGACAATCTATCGAGAAAACGTCGGGCATTAAGGTCGGCGTAGCGAATAGACAGGACGAGCGTGATAAATTACTTAACCTCGAAGATATTATCCATAAGCGCATGATCAATCAAACCAAGGCTGTCAGCGCTGTTAGCGATGCTTTGCGCCGCGCTAGGGCGGGAGTACGCAATACCAATCGTCCTATTGGTACGTTTTTATTCCTTGGTCCGACGGGTGTTGGCAAGACAGAACTAGCCAAATCATTAGCGGCGACCTATTTCGACGGCGAGGACCGTATTATCCGCCTGGATATGAACGAATACGTTAGTCCAAACGATGTTGATCGTTTGATTGCCGACGGAGCCGACAATCCAAATAGCTTGACTGCCAGGGCTATCAAACAACCATTTAGTGTTGTGTTGTTGGATGAAATTGAAAAAGCTCATCCAAACGTACTATCAACACTTCTGCAAATGTTAGATGAAGGTGTGCTGCGTGACATCAAAAATAGGGAAGTTAGTTTTTGCGATGCCATTATCATCGCCACTAGTAATGCTGGGTCTGATCGAATTCGCGAGTATATCGATAGGGGTTATGACATCCAGCAGTTCGAGGAAAAATTTATTAACGAGCTAATAGACAGCAAACAATTCCTGCCAGAGTTTTTAAATCGCTTTGACGAGATAGTCATGTTCCGTCCGCTTAAACCAGATGAATTAATCAAAGTAGTTGACCTAATGATAGCCGGTCTAAATAAAAATTTAGCTCTACAGAAGATTAGCGTTTCGGTTGACGAAGAAGCCAAACACTACCTGGTTCAGGCAGGTTATGACCCACGCCTAGGCGCTAGACCAATGCGACGCGTTATCCAGCGCGTTGTCGAGAATAGCGTTGCCAAGCAGCTACTATCGGGTGGTACGACACCTGGGACTGTTATTAATATAACGTCAGATATCGTCAAGCAGTCTATTGACGCTAAATCACAGGCCGACACTATCGCTAAAAGCAACACCTAGTATTGTATTATTATAGTTTTTATGCTATAATAATAAAGATGACTCAAAATAACGAACTAGAATCATGGTTTAATCGTCGTGATTTGACATTGGATGCCGCTGGTTTAACCACCGAAGAACGCCGAGAGGGCTCGATATTCTTGGGCGGTTCGGCTGCAGAATTTGTGACTCCTGAACAGTCTATAGACTATGACCGTATTGATACAGTAGTATTTAACTGGGGTGACAAAAAAGCACCAGGCTTGTTTACTAGTATGCTGGAATTTGATGACCGTTCAACAGAACTAAAGAATGAGTTATTTCCATTTGCCGCTGCTACGGTGGTGAAAGACGATTTATGGCTGTTGGCGGTTCAAGATGCGATGTTCAGACCCGACCCAGATTCTAACGCCTTTCACGTCGTTCCATACTTTGAATCGGCCGGTTCTCAGTCAATCGATAGGTTTATGGAAAAACCGACACCGCGTCGCGAACAATTAATAGGTAAGGTTGGTTTGCGGTGGGTTTTGTTCGAAATGAGTACTAAAATCAGATAGTTTGTCTATGGTTGCATAGCGCCAAATAGTACTAACCATGCCAAAGCTGACTTGGCGACTAAGCTGAGGATAATATAAACTCGTTCACCATATAGGTAATCTTTCCATTTGCCAATACCCTTGTATTGCAGATACATATTGATAGGAAAGGTATTGAATGCAACGAAGTAAGTACCGATAATTGCCCAGACGAACCAAGGCACCATGTCAAAGTTACCTGTACCAAACATATAACTCAGAATTGCAATCCAAGGCGCTAGGCCAACGACTGAGCCCCACACAAAAGGACCCCAATTAACGTCCTTTTTCTTTTTTCCTGAGTTGAGCTGTTCCATAACAAGTCCGAATAGGTTCATGCCAGCATTAGCTAGAAATATTAGGACTAGTGACGCTATATCATAAATACCAAATAAGGTAGCAATCAAGACAATCATGATCGAAGAACTGATTGCATATTCAAACCAACGGAACTGATTGATGCCTTTATCAAGATCTTTAATGTATTGCTTTTTCTTCCATACAATAACAAAATGCGCAATTGCAGAAGTGAATAAGAATAGAGATACCAAAATCCCAAATGGTAGCTCAAATAATTCTTTTGACGTAGATACTAAAGTTTTCGTAGCAACATCAAAAGATAAGAAATTTTGAGTCACCATCGGTTTAAATTCGGCAATTTTTTGAATTACTGATGTCGCTAGGATAAACATCAATACACCTTGGATAAAGTGTAAAAATCCCATCACCATATTAAAGTTGATAAGCTTGTCGTATTTAGATTTATTCATCATATTTTTAGTATGCTACTAGTGCTATTTTTTTGCAAATCTAACCAATTTGATTACGATCCACGATTGGTTGTGCCAGAGTTGGTTTGGGTGGTCGGATGATAAACCATACATTAACAATTATTAGGATTGAATAATACAATACTCCCCAGATTAATAATGTTTGCGGCGCATCCACAAACATACCAGAAGTATTGCTTGGTTTATAGCTAATCAATTCCGGAGGCATTTTAACTAATACGGCTATGATAGATGAAAATATACTAACAAAGACTGTCGAAAGCACAAAAGTAATAAGAGATATGCCGAAAATATAATCTTTTATGTCACCTTGGCTTAGATCGCTAGGTAGTGGTTTTCTTCTAAAAGATTTAGCGGCAATGCTGAGTATTAACATTAGGGCTGGGTACGGAGTTTTCAAAAATAAGGAAAATACCAAAGCAAATAATATATAGCCAGCCATCAAACCAAATCGTCCGAATTTATTAATTGAGGGCATCATTCCAGTGCTATGTATACTGAGGAACTCGGCTACAAACATAAACATACCAAAGCCGTAAATAAAACTTATATTACTAAGCGGCCTCAGTAGCGCATCAATAAACATGCCGATAATAAATAGATAACTAAATATAGGCACTATTAAGTCGGCAAAATATTTTGTTGGCTGTGTGTTTTCGGGTTGCATCGATATTAGTATATCAAAGATAGCTGTTGAGAAATAAAAAAGAAGCACTATACGAGTGCTTCTTTTTTTAAATTAGAATACTTGGGCAAGTATCCAAGCTGCTGCGGCAAGGGCGATAAAAAATAGCCCGAGCCCTATAGGTGATCCCCAGCTGAACCAGGAACCCCATGAACGCCAGTGCTTCATATGAGGTTCGTTGGCTTCAAGCCAGGCCCTGTACTCAGCGAGGTGTTCTTCTTGAGTTTTCTTTGCCATAGTAGACTCCTTATTATGTTTAATAATGAGCCTCTAAAGGTGTTATGCCAGTAGCAATTTGTTCTCGAGGCAAAGATTGCCGTTGGTCTGGACTTGCTAACAGGGTAATTATAGCATGAATATTTATAGCGTGGTATATAAGGGATGGCGATCGCTACGCTTCCTATTTCCGCTATTCACCAAAGTGAATTGCTGCACGAACCGCCCTTATGGGAGTTCGTATTCGCTTCGCGAACTACCAAAATAAATAGCCGACCAAAAAGGTTGACTATTTATTTTGGTACCCCGGGAGGGATTCGAACCCCCGACCTGTGGGATAGAAGCCCATCGCTCTAATCCACTGAGCTACCGGGGCGTACCATGACAGATATTATACCAAACTTCACCTTGATGTGGCGATGAAATGGGGAGTATAGTATAAACATGAAACGAAGCCATAAAATGCTCTTTCTAACAGCAATATTATTAACAGTAACCAGCTGGGCTGTGGCTATAACATTCTGGGATAAGTTGCCAGTCAGAATACCGACACATTTTAACTTTGTCGGAAAAGCTGATGGCTGGGTTGATAAATCACTCTTAGCTGTGTTCATGCTGCCGGCCCTACAAACCGCCTTTCTGGGTCTGATGGGTTTCTTGTATAAATATCCCCAGTATTCAGATATCCCAACTAGTATGTGGTTGATGACACTGGATAAAAAACACCGTAATCACGCTTTTGATTTAATCAGGACGATGATTGTTGGTATTGCGGTTTGGTTGGGAGTGTTATTTACTTATCTGACTTATGCATCGAATGACGCCGCTGTTTCTGGTAGTGGTGGTATATCAAGCTTTGTGTTGGTATTAATTATCTGCTTAATGTTGGCATGGTTATTTTACTGGGCTATTAAAGTCTATAAAGTTACTAAGGATGTTATCAATTCCAAGAAAAAAGAACTATAATTAAATCATAAGGAGGGAATAATATGACAGAAATAATTGACAATGGACCAGCGCCATCAGTCGTTAATATTGAACAGGCAACGGTTGACAATACCAATTACCGCACGACATTATGGACAGGCCAACACCTACAGGTAACCTTGATGTCAATCGAACCAGGCAATGACATCGGACTAGAGGTACACCCTGATACTGATCAGTTCCTGCGTATCGAACAGGGTCAGGTAACTGTTTTGATGGGGCCGAATCAGGACGAGCTAGAGGCGCGTGAAGCTGTTGCTGATGAAGCTGTCTTAGTCCCAGCCGGTACCTGGCATAATCTAGTTAATAATGGTACCGAACCATTTAAGGTGTACTCAATCTATGCACCTTCGCACCATCCACACGGCACTGTGCATGTGACTAAGGCGGATGGTGAGGCTGCTGAACACGGCGAATAATTTGCGAGAAAGCGCTCCGCTTTTCCATTCGCTCATAAAAGAAAGTGGTAAACCACTTTCTTTTATTTCGTATCATTACACCTAACTCGCATCTAACTCATTACATTCGTTGATGCGAGTCAATCCTGCCGTCCAAAACCAGATTTATATTCATATCATAGGATATGAATATAAATCTGGTGCGGGCGGCGAGAATCGAACTCGCATCACATGCTTGGAAGGCACGTATATTAGCCATTATACGACGCCCGCGCGTCTGTATATTATACCAATGATATAGAGGTATGAAAAGTGCGATTGCTTATTCTCAAAGAGGTGATTATTTGCTATACTAACTAAGTCAAATTTGGCGGACGTAGCTCAGTTGGTTAGAGCATCGGGTTGTGGTTCCGAGGGTCGTGGGTTCAAATCCCATCGTTCGCCCCAAATATAAATGACGGTCCATGGACCGTCATTTATATTTGGAACAAAGACGGGATTTGAACCCACGACGTGGATTTCAGCAAGAAATACACAGTCGTGGTGTTCATGAAGCGAGTTCGTATCCCGAACGAGCGGAAATAGGTAGCGTAGCGACCGCCTTCCCATCGTTATATCTAATCTAGTTTATATTTTGGTGCTATAATTTCTGTATAATATGATGGACTTAAATCAACACATCGTAAAAAACGAAAATGACAATCCCTTGCATAGCAATGGCATTGCCCGGATTGACGACAGTGGCCGCATTGGATCGGTGTCGAATGAGAGTTTTACTCAGCGTATGGCAATCGACGGTAGTCGTTCCTTAATTGGTAAATATCGCGGCTCTTTCCTGGGTAGTCAACGTGGCCAAATGACGATAAAGAAGTACGTGCGCCCACAACCAAAAATACCGGCTGTTCGAGGAGTAGATAGTAAGTTGCAGCAGTATAACTCTACTCACACAACGGTGCCTAAGCGTAGCTTTACTGAACCACAATCCAGAAACTACAATCCGTATAATTAAATCTCACGCAATGTCGTTATATCGGCGCCAAGTGAGTTCAGGCGTTCGGCAAAATCTTCGTAACCGCGATTGATTGAGTAAACATCACGCAAGACCGACTGGCCAGGTGCAGCTAACATTGCTAGCATAATTACCACTGATGGCCGTAATGCGGGTGGTGAAGTTATGTCAGCCGGTTTCCATTTAGTTGGTCCGCTAATGTATACCCGGTGCGGGTCGACTAGCTCAATGTTGGCGTTCAGCTTGCTTAATTCTGTAAAGTAGATGGCGCGATTTTCGTACGACCAGTCGTGTACTAACGTTCTACCTTTGGCTGCCGTGGCGATTAGACCTAGGAATGGCAAGTTGTCCATATTAACGCCAGGGAAGGGCATACTATGCAGCTTGTCTATCGGTGCTGTTAATTTTGAGTGCTTTAAACTAAGGTCAACCAAGCGGGTTTCGCCGTTGCGAGCTTTGTATTCATCGCTTAATTCGTACTGTAAATTCATACTGCCTAAAATTGCTAGTTCAATCTCGATAAATTCAATCGGTATTCTTTTGATTTTGATCTCTGAATCGGTAACAACACCGGCCGCAATCAAGCTCATGGCTTCGATTGGATCTTCACTGATGTAGTATTCGACATTTTTACTGATGTTTTTTAGACCGCGCACTCGAAGTGTGGTCGTGCCGATACCATCGACTTTTACGCCAAGCTTTTGCAAGTAAAAGCAAACATCTTGAACCATATAATTAGGACTAGCGTTTCTAATGACGGTTTCACCATCGTACAAAGCCGCCGCCATCAGGACATTTTCAGTAGCGGTATCGCCCCGCTCAATAAGTAGGATGTTGCGATCGACTTTTTTTGGTATAGTTCTGGCGTGGTAGTATTCGTTAGTCGTTTCGATTTCCAGTCCGAACGGCGCCAGCCCAGCTAGATGTGGTTCGACCGTACGGGTGCCCAGGTGACAACCGCCAGCAAACGGAATCTTAAAATCTTTATACTGGTGTATGAGTGGGCCAAGCAACATTAACACGCTACGGGTTCGCTTAGCCGAGTCAATATTCATATCGTTTAATCGTAGCCTAGCGGGCGGTGTTATCTCTAAGTCGTTTTGGTCATTTATCCAACGCACCTTGACGCCAATACTCTGCAAAACTTCGATAATTCGGTAGACTTCCTCTATACGAGCTACCCGTCTTAATGTGGTCGTGCCGTGATTCAGTAAGCTGGCGCAAAGTAGTCCAACTGCCGCGTTTTTGCTGGTTTTTAGTTCAATTTCGCCAGATAGTTTTCTGCCACCATTGATACGGAAATCAATCTTACCACGACGATTCAAGCTAACCAATTCACTTGACAAGACGTCACTTATGCGCGCTAACATCTCAAGACTGATATTTTGTCCACCTTTTTCTATACGATTTATAGCACTTTGGCTGGTATTAAGGGCACTTGATAATTGTGCTTGAGTCAGGCCTCGGGCCTGTCTGGTCTCTTGAATTAGTTTGCCAATCTTGGCTTTATAGTCGTTATCGGTCATTCAGTATATGTTATATCATTTATGGTATAAGTTCAATGGTGATATAATTAACTGATTAGGAGTATCTGGCATGAAAGATGAGCAAATTGCAGAGTTAATTAGACTTGAGGAAAAACGGCAACAGGAAGGCTTGGAATTGATTCCGAGCGAGAATTACGTCAGCAAGGATGTCCTAACGGCATTAGGCAGTATTTTCACCAATAAATACTCAGAAGGCTATCCCGGTAAAAGATATTATGGCGGTCAGGATTACACTGATAAACTAGAACAATTGGCTATTGATAGGGCGAAACAGCTTTTCCACGCCGATCATGCTAACGTTCAGCCTCACTCAGGCGCTCCAGCTAATGAGGCCGTCTACCATGCCTGGTTAGAGCCGGGTGATACGGTGCTGGCTATGGATCTTAGTCATGGTGGACATTTAACTCATGGTGCACCTGTTACGCGTAGCGCTAAACTGTATAATTTCATCCGCTACAAAATGAAGGATGTCGCGACGGGTGAGATCGACTATGATGAATTGCGTCAACTTGCTTTAACACATAAACCCAGGATTATCTTGGCTGGTTTCAGTGCTTACCCAAGGGAGCTAGATTATGCTAAATTTGTCGAAATTGGTAACGAAGTAGGTGCACTATTAATGGCAGATATGGCGCACGTGGCCGGTTTAATAGCGGGTGGAGTCGCGAAAAACCCATTGGACTACGGTTTTCATGTTATGACAACCACTACACACAAGACCTTGCGCGGTCCAAGGGGCGGTCTAATCTTATCGATGGGAACGGTCTCTAGCCCCCTTAAAGCTCCAGAAAAGACTATCCAGAACATACCAACACTAATTGACCGATCGGTCTTTCCTGGCACCCAGGGTGGGCCACATATGAATAATGTAGCTGCCAAGGCGGTAGCTTTCTATGAGGCACTACAACCCGAGTTCAAGTTATATGCTCAAAATGTAATCGATAATACTTATACTCTAGCTGAAGAGCTAAAAAAACTAGGGTTCATTCTTGTTACTGGGGGTACGAGCAACCACCTGATATTAGTCGACGTTTATAAAAGTTTTGGTATTGACGGAAAAGAAGCTGAAATTGCCTTGGATAAAATCGGTATCACGGTTAATGCCAATGTGGTACCAGATGACACTTTGCCACCATTCAAGCCTAGTGGTATTAGGTTAGGTACGGCTGCTATTACCACCAGAGGTATTAAATCTAATCATATGCCTGAATTGGCGGCAATAATTGACAGTGCTATTAGTGGCCGAGATAATAATGAGCGGCTGGTTAATCTACAACGCAGGGTAATTGAAATAGCGCAAGATTATCCGCTGCCTTCTGATATATAAACATAAAAACACCCTACGATTGAGGGT
>DAISKS010000013.1:0-12894 GCA_036820845.1 Candidatus Saccharimonadota bacterium | reverse complement strand
AACCACCGTAAGCTATTCGTGCTATTTGATGACACCGCCGAAGACAGCCCGTCTTATGTCATCGATCAAATACATGACAAATCGACCCATCTGAAGGGGGAATTAGTCAAAAACCCACGCGATGACATGTTGGAGTACGCTATGAAGTTTAAGGGCAAAGAATGCTATTTATTTGTCGCTATATCAGACAAAAAACGGCTTGACGGCGAGCTTGCCAAACGATACCCTGAATTGTCACGCAGTACCTGGCAGAAACATATCAAAGCCGGTCACGTAAGTGTTAACGGCAAAGTGGCCGACTCGGTAAAGTATGAAGTAGCCGACACCGACGATATCGCTGTGAGTTTACCCGATGCACCTGATTTCAGTGGTGATAGTTTACCGATTATCTATGTCGACGATAATGTTATCGTAATTGATAAACCAGTTGGCGTACTAACACATGCCAAAGGTGCTATTAATGAAGAGTTCACTGTTGCTGAGTTTTTCCGTCGCTATACAACCTATAACCTAGATACAAACCGTCCGGGTATTGTTCATCGCCTAGATCGTGACACCAGCGGTCTAATTATTGGCGCACGCAACGAGGAAGCGGCTAATTTATTACAGAAACAGTTTGCAGACCGCAAAACTAAAAAGACGTATTATGCTGTACTAGATGGTCATCCGAAACTGGACAAGGCTAATATAGACTTGCCGATTGAGCGAAATCCATCATCGCCAAGTACTTTCAGGGTCGGCAGTAACGGCAAAAATGCTTTGACTCGATATGAGGTATTGGCGTCGAACGAGCGATATTCACTTGTTAAACTACAGCCCACAACGGGACGTACTCATCAACTGCGAGTTCACATGAAGTACCTAGGTACGCCAATCTTGGGTGATAGGGTGTATGGCAAATCGGCCGACCGACTTTACCTACACGCCGCAGAGCTAGAAGTGACAATACCAGGCGGTAAGCGTGAGGTATTCAAATCGACTGTGCCAAAAGAGTTCGTAGGCCTATTCCCAGACGAAAAGATTAGTTTATGACAAAATTGTATCTGAATAATAATACCGAGCGGCTTGTCGAGGCTGTCGTAAATAATTTACCTCAGTCACTACTGGTCACTGGGCCAAGCGGCGTCGGGCTGACGACTTTAGCCAAAGAGATTGCTAATCGCTTAAATGTAAAACCAACCCTAATCTTGCCCGAAAAAGACGACAAGATTAATATTACTCAAGGCGTAATTGGCGTCGAAACAATGCGTCAGTTATCAAGCGAGACAAATACTAAATCTGACAGAATGCGTATTATTATTATCGACTACGCCGAGACTATGACTACTCAGGCTCAGAATGCCTTTCTAAAGCTGCTGGAAGAGCCTGGAAAGCAACTTCATATGATATTAGTGTCAAGTAGTACCTCGCGTTTACTACCGACTATTCTATCCCGTGTCGAAGTTATCAATGTTAAATCTATTACCGTCGAACAAACTAACCGACTATTAAGTGATTTGAATGTGACCGAACAGACAAAGGTCAGTCAACTACTATTCATGGCTAGTGGGCTGCCGGCCGAGATAACCAGACTAATTAAGGATGATGAATATTTCAATCGACGAGTTGATACTATCAAGGACGCACGTGAATTTATAACCGGCAGTCTATACCGAAAACTTATGGTTATTAATGGTTACAAAGATGACCGTTCTTTGGCTATCGCTTTCTTAAATGATGCCTCGAAAATGCTAGAAAAGTCCCTGTTGGCGAACGCCCAACCAGAAACTCTTAAGCTATCCGACAAGATAATCAAAGCTACTGAACGCTTGAATGCTAATGGCAATATCCGCCTCTGCTTAGCTCAAGTCGTCCTCTAGATGTGGTATAATTGGACCATAGTATGTTAGGACTATTATTAATATTGGCTATTGGCGTTTGGGCCATTTACCAGCCACAAACCACAAACGAAGTCACGACTGATTTACCAGCCAAGATATCCGAAAAATTGGATCAGCTATGGAGTATCGCTCAGGAGTCACTGCAGACTAATAAGTACCTGCGAGCCGAGAAGGCATTATTAACCATACTCCGTATAGACGAGCGTAATGCCAGCGCCTATAACCGCCTAGGTATTCTGTATGCTAAACAAAAATCACTAGACGATGCTATCGAGTGTTTTGAAATTGCGCAAAGCCTAGAACCAAGCGCCAGTAGCCTTCATAATGTTGGTTTAATTTATCTAGAAACAGGTAATTATGACAAAGCATCACTAGCGTTCGAACAGGCTTTGGAAATTGATAGTGATTTGGCGTCACGTCACATTGCCTACGCTAAAGTACAGGAAAAGTTAGGCCATGACAAAAAAATGATTGAAGCACTAGAGCGCGCAGTTGAACTCGATCCAATACCTCAGACCCTAAATATTTTAGCAGACGCCTACGAAAGAACCGACCAATTAGAGCTTGCTACAACACTGCGCGAAAAAGCCGCAAAGATGATTATCCCGCAGGGACAACCACGCCGCATCAAGCAACCACGTCGCGTTGTGATGTAGGTAATTGATATTTAATTACTTTTGTGATATAATATTGTTAAGCAACCCAAATAGTCAGGAGGATAATCCGACCGACACAGGCTGTCAGATAGCCTAGCTCAACCGAGAGGAGGGATTGCTATATGATCAGGCTGCCACTGCCGACTAGTCAGGATGAAGTCCTTGGTTTCATGAAGGACGTTGTCCATGAGGTCAACCAGGCAAAGCTCCAGTCAGCACGGACCAGTACGAAGGCCGGTAAGGTCGTCGTTACGGGCGCCATACTGCAAAATGCGGCGGATAACGAAGAGTTTGAAGCCGTCTTCAAGTGCGAAACGCTCCGTGGTGTGAGCTTCACATGGTCTGAGCGTCTGTCTGCTATCAAGTTCGACCGTCTTGGTTCCGACAATGACCTATATATGGTCGGCGCAGACAACTGCTCGCTACAGCTCATCGGGCTGTAGGCCACACAATCAGCGCAACCTGGTTATCCCCCTGGCGAATCTGACTCGTCGGGGATAGCCCTAGATATAAAAATAACCCACGTGATGTGGGTTATTTTATTTAACTCGTGCTGGAAGTAGGACATTGCAACCAAAGACTACTCCTGCGCCTGTTCGGAAAAATAGAAGTAGGACATCGACTTTCAGCTTCCTTTGTTCGTTTATAAATTGGAGCAGGACCGCAATCAAAGATTGCTCCTCCGCTCATTTACGTAAAAATGTAAACACTTTTACGTTTCATTCGCTATGCCGAACCCTTTTGCTTTGCAAAAACGGTTCGAGGCTTACTAACAAACTAAATAATTAAACCCTCTGCAAGAGAGGGGTTAATTATTTGGTGCTGGAAGTAGGACTCGAACCTACGAAGCCGAAAGGCGGGAGATTTACAGTCTCCTGTGATTGCCACTACACGATTCCAGCGTTCTGGAGCCGCCTTTCGGATTCGAACCGAAGACCTACGGTTTACAAAACCGTTGCTCTAACCAACTGAGCTAAGGCGGCACGTTTGTTAAAAGATACCTGACTATCTTATCTGATAATTATAACAGTTTCAAGCTTTATTTTCACTAAACATTCACAGATGTCGTAGTACTTTTAAATTACTGCATTTTATATTATAATATACTAATCTATAGATGATTGTCCATTAAAAACCGAGTGAAAGACAAGGTGATGGTGGTGAAGAATAAGCCGTGGTGGTGGCCCAAGTCACACCGTGACGTCGATAAGTTGCTCGATCGTATCGAGCGACACAAGAACAACTATGTTCTGTTCATGATTGACCGTGCCGTGGTCTTCGCGACAGGCTGTTTCTTTGCCTTCGGCATGTCGGTGGCATTCGCCACACTAATGCTGATAATTGGCAAGGAACCATCGGGCTGGAACAGAGTCACCCTGTTGGGGTCGTGCTTGATTGGCGGGCTGTGTGCACTCATAGCCCAACGAGTCGACCATGACGTCTTTCGCGAGATGTCGGAAGTCTTTCTGGGAATACCACTCTCCCGAAGGACCAGGTCGCAACTGGCCGATGAATTCGGCATCCATCTATAGCTATACGCCCACGACTAGGAACGCGAAAGCGCCCGTTGTGGGCGCTTTCAATATAATTAGTGGAGCCGCGATCGGGATTTGAACCCGAGACCTCATCCTTACCATGGATGCGCTCTACCAACTGAGCTATCGCGGCATATATGCAATTGTAACCTATGTACGATTATATCAGTTGGTAGAGCGCTGCGCAGTAAATGATATTACTCGCTATGCATCTCGGACAGCAACTGAGCTATCGCGGCACTTGATAGATTTTAGCACAAATTACCCCATATAATCAACGAATGGTATACTCTAACTATGGCAACATTTAGTTTTGATATAGTATCCGAATACGACAAGGCCGAGATGAACAACGTTTTCGCTCAGGTCGAGAAGGAAATTAGCAATCGTTACGATTTCAAGGGAACACCAGCCTTAATTGATTGGTTGGGCGACAAAATAGGTTTCAAGGTGGTGGGCGAGAATGAGTGGCAAATTGATAGCATTATCGATATTATTCGCAAAAAGTTAGCCGCTCGCGAACAAAGCAGTAAGGTATTAGATTTATCAAAAACTATTGTAACTAGCAACCTGAAGGCTACCAAGGAAATACCATTTGTTGCAGGGCTGAACCAAGATAAAGCTAAGCAAATTACTAAATTGATACGTGACGAGTTCCCAAAGGTCAAACCACAAATTCAAGGTGAGGCCGTTCGTGTTGTAAGTAGCAGCAAAGACGAACTGCAGTCTGTTATGCAGTTGATAAAGGCCAGCGACCTAGATTATCCAGTTTCATTTACCAATTACCGATAAAAGTCGGGCTATACTCGAACTGTACTTTTATAACATCTGCAACCCAAGTCTTTATAAGGCGCCGGGGCCCTTAGAAAGTATGGCGTGAAGCCGTTATAAATGATAATTAGGTTATAGTCTGTGTTTATCAACCACTTGTAATAAGTATGTAATTTTGTTATAATTACCTCTAATAAGCGATACAAATTTAAGGAAATTATATGGCAAAAAAGAATACCAAGCGTAAATTAGTCGGTTTAGTGAGCGAATTAACAGGTCACAGGACTTATTACACGACCAAAAATACTCAGAATACAACTGAAAAAATTTCGTTGAAAAAATACGATCCAATTGCTCGCGTTCACGCACTTTATGTTGAAACCAAGAAAAACCTTGGGCGCAACGAAGTCAAAGCCAAAAAGCACTAGTCTTCTGACGAACCAGCATTTCTATCTAGATGAGCGGCCAACCATAGGCCGTTTTCTAGCATTGCGTCTAATACCCTCGGGTGAATATTCTCGTTAAGAGCATAAATATACAGAACGTTGTCGTGCTGCTCGACTGATAATGGCCACAGGTGTGCGCTGACATAGCGCCTGGCATCAATTGTGAATAACGATTCGATATCAGATGATTTAGCCGGACGGGCATAAACTTTGAATCGAGTTCTAAACTCGTCATCAGCAATTTTCTCATTTTCACAGATATCAATCGGGTGCATGTTAGGAAATGACGAGAATAAGTGCTCGAACGCCCGCATATCCTGATTGTTAGCACCTATCAAGAAATGTGGGATAGGGTGGTCGGTATGTAAATCGATAGTCATAATTAGCCAGTCACACGCCAGGTGTGTTCTACCGTGGGTATCGACATCATTGCGATGGATGATATTTACATCGTAACCATTAATCGTGCCTATACATTGATGATTGTCGGTGTGCGAGACTGAAACCGTAAAGCCTTTGATTGGCTTATGTCCATCCGAAGATGGGTCGATGTAACCAAAGTATATCAAACCAGCCCTATCGGCAAATTTCTTTATCATTCCCCGATAATTAACTGATTTAAGCCTATTTACGATCCTACGCAATATAGCCATGTTATTTGTCCGTCGATATCATATCAAGTAATGTCGAAATATATTCGGCATGAGTCCAAGTCAAAGGCGCAGGCGAGATAATTTCGTTAGTGACTGGGTCTAGTTGTTCTGCCATCATACCAGTGCTTAAAGCGTGCGACTTAACCCAATCCAATATCTTGTGTGCTTTATCGTAACCGTCATTATCGATATAATACTGGGCTAACCATAATGAACATATAAACCAATAATTGCCAGTTACACCAGCACTGACTCGGCGATATTCATCATTTTCATAGCGAGGAAGGCCATAGTTAGTTTCAGTGATACCAAATAGTGATTCGATGGTTTTTATCGATGATGTCATTTCGTTACTATCGGCGGCAAATAGACCGAATATATAAGCACCGAATATACTCGAACAATCAATCGTGTCATTATAGGTAATATGACCATCTTTGACGCTAAGACCCATATAAAAAGCCTGTTTCTCTTCATTATAAAGATGCCTGTGAGCAGCTTCTTGAATATCATTAGCTGCCGAACGCCACCGGACGGCGTTATCTGAATCATTAGCGGCTGATGCCAAATCGGAGGCCGCTAAAAGTGCGGCATATACCGTCGCAGTTGTGTAAGTAGTCGTCAAATAGGATTGCTCCCATAAGTCATAACTGGCCTCGGGTAGTCCAGTTGTCTTGTCAACTGATTGAGTCATAAACTCGGCCATTGGCAAAATCATTGACTCGTAAAAGTCCTTTAATAAGGACTGATCAGGATGAAGACGGTAATACTGCGCAAACATGAATAGCGGCAAGGCAGTTTCATCCTCTTGAATCGGTGGTGCCACAACGCCACCATCATGCACCCATGAATGCCAACTACTGCCTAATGCTCCGTCGGCACGGTACTTGTGCATCATGTAACCATCACTATGCAAGCCTCGTTTTACAAATTCAAAGAAACGGTAAGGTTCGTCTTTGTAGCCCATACGTATTAGCGGCCAAATAGCAAAAGCGCCATCCCTCGGCCAGCAATAGGCATAGGCGTCGCGGGAGTAATTCAGCATCGATGTGTCGGTACTTGCAATTACAGCACCTCGCTTGTCGATCTGCGATTTGATAATCATCACACTCTGTAAAAAAGTACCGCGATGTTCCATGTCAACTTTATCTAGTATGCCGTTAGTTGGTTTCAGCCAATCATTCCACCAATCAGCGGTTCGATTCATGAATTGCATAGCACCATCACTGTCTTTGACCTTTTCGTGAACATACAATGCCTCACGTATCGATGAACCAGCTGCTATCCAGTAATGAACACGTTCTGAATTATGTGGGCCAATCTTTAATTTGAATCTTAGAGTCGAGTCCACTCGGCCATGCTCGACATTATTCATACCTAGTTCGCCGTCCTCGGCGTCACGCCAGGTGCCTTCCTTACCTTCAATGCCAAATAAACCAATCGTGTGTTGGTCAAAAGGTTTGCCATTCGTATTTCCAGATACAACCAAGGCGATACGACCACGATAGTGTAGGATAGCATTACTATTCGGTAGATACTGCGCGGTATCCGTATTGCTACGTGAGTCGCTGATAGCAAAGGCCTGGTGCATAAATAATCTGATATCACGTTCGTTGTCGCGCATATTAATGATATGAATGTTGCGTATAAATACGCTCATATTGGCGTCGACGAAATCGTCGAACTCCAAGATAATGCCTAAGCGGCTGTTTTTAGCAACAATATGACCTATCAGGGCAGCGTGAGGATATTTAAATTCGAATACCCACTCGTCAACTGGGTTAAGTGGATTATCAATCCAACTAATTTCACCATCCACCCAGACGCCAACCTTGTGACGCAAATTACTTCCAGCTGAGTGATTCTTGAACCCTACATACGGATAATAAAAGTCGTGTACAGTCGCAAAACCATTCAGGCCAACGTGTAATTCACCGTTGCTTAATACTATCGGCCTAGCCATTTAGACCCCCGATTTTATGATAGGCGTGCAATCTCCAGCGGAGGTCGCGAACAGCATTCATAAAATACAGGAAGGCGTCATAGGGTGATTCGTATGGGCTGAAATAGGCGTGAACATCGCCATCGCTAAACCACTTGGTACACATATAATAAACGTGGTCAGAAGTTTGCAGCTTACGCCAATCGCTGATTAAATCAATGTCATTAGTACTAAGGATGTCATTTTCAAGGGCGTATAGATGTCTTAAGGCCTCTTGCTGCATGTTATTGCCCAACCACGCCGTCAGGTCACGTTCGGTATCCGCCCAAGTAACAGTGTATGGCATACTGATTTCAGCAATCGGCGTAAAAGCATCAATCGCACCTGATGCGGTATAGAATGTATTATGCGGATTGTCCAACCATTTCCTAATAAACGCATAGAAGAAGTCGAATATACCAGTATCAGACCACTGATGTTCACCGAATGTCTCGTAATCCATAAACAGGTTAACTATCTGCTGATCACCAAGCGATACATTAGCCCACTCGTTATATGTGTCTGCCGACAAAGGCCACTGAGGCCAAGCCTTGTCACTAAAGCGGAAGGCAATATCATCACTTAAGCGGTAGTTTTTCATCAATAGCGAGATATTATTCGTACCGGCTGGACGATAGACATAGTGTGGACTACGCCACTCCAGTACTGGATCCCAACCCTCAGCCAATATACCTTTAAATCCATAATCTTCAGCCCATTTTGCCAATGAGTCGTTATAGGACAGTTCGGTATTCCTAAACACACTAGTCTCAACACCAAACGTGTCGCGTATCTTTTGCTTGTGCGATTCAACTTGATGCTCGAACTCGTCACGACTATAGAAGAAGGCGAGTGAGTGATAATATGTCTCAGATATGATCTCTACTCGACCAGTATTTACTAGGCGCTTGAAACTATCTAATACATCTGGCGCCCACATTTCAGCCTGTTCAATAAATACTCCCGTAATACTGAGTGAGACTTTGAATTCAGGATTTTCCTCTAGTAAACGCTCGAGTAGTGCGTTCATAGGTCGGTATGATTTATCGGCAACCTTCTTGAACACCTGTTCGTTATTACGGTCTGTTAAATAATCAGGTTCGTTGAAGTAGTCATGATTGACGGCAGTATCAAACACACTATAACTGCGCACGCGGAACGGTTGGTGAGCATGCAAATAGAGAACTATACCACGCTTACTCATGCCGATACCTGCCTTGATGCATGATAGACACTGAAACATTTCTGGGCTACATCATGCCACGAAATTCTGGCATACTCCCGTTGGACATTATCCTGTAGTGTGTCCTTGAGTACTCTCGATGTAGCAATACCGACCAACTGGTCAGCTAACCTGTCCTCATCCCAAAAATCATATCTGAATACACTGTTTAGGACTTCGCCAACACCAGACTGTTTAGTTAGGATAACAGCGTTGCCATGATGGGCAGCCTCGAGAGCAGTTAAACCAAATGGCTCACTTACTGAACTCATCACGAACACATCGGCTACACTATAGGCGTCGCGCCACTGTTTACCGCGGATAAATCCGGTAAAGAATATCTTGTCCGATATACCTAATTCAGCAGCCATTCTGATTAACTCGTCACGTTGCTCACCATCACCAGCTAATAAAAAGGCGAGTTTATCGTACTTACTACAGGCCTTAGCGGCAGCTCGCATCAAGCAGGTTAGACCTTTCTGGACAGTAAAGCGGGTAACTGTCGAGACAATTGTATAGCCTTCACTCTTTAATGATTCGAGGTATCTGTATGTCCTATCGTCATAAACATATCCGTCGTTCAGACTGGCTACATCAATGGCATTATGGACCACTTCTATTTTGTCAGCCGGTATACCGTACTTTTCAACAATAATGTTTTTGGTCACACCGCTGACGGCAATAATACGATCAGCCATAACCATACCCTGATATTCAATCTCGTGTACTAGCGGATTACCAGCCTCACTACCGGAACGGTCGAATTCAGTTGCATGAACATGAACGATTAAGGGCACGTCGATCAATTGCTTGGCGCGCATACCAGCTTCCATAGTGAGCCAATCGTGAGCATGAATAACATCAGGTTTTAGTTTCAAGACAAGATTCTCGACATAACGAACGTAGCGTTTTTGGACACCGCGCATATCGCGTAGGTCATCCATATCGGCTTCGACTAGTGATTTCTCTAAAACAGCATCGCTATCATAGGCACCCAGTCCATAACGCTCTAAGGGTGTTAAGTTCGTCGCACTGTGAATATTCATGAAATCAATACCAGGATGCTCCGCCAGATAGGGGACAACAAAATCAATAGTAGCACCGCGCTCGGCCAAAGCTTTGGACATGTGATAACAGGCTACGCCCAGTCCACCGCTGTTATGTGGAGGAAGCTCCCACCCGAGCATCAGTATATTCATTTACCTATGTTCAGCGGTCAGGATGACCAACTACTCCTTTGATTATGTTTATGTAACTTCTTACAACATTATAGGACTATGCTTAAGCTTTGACAACCTTTTAAGCATAAAAAGTTTTACACATTTCAGACAGGCGAGTCGACGGTCATCTAGACTCGAAAATGTAACTAACTTCATCTATAATAGACACAATGAACGATGCAAATGATGCCCAAAACCTAGTACGAGATATCGATAATTTTTTCACACAACCAAATCTACTACGAAACATCGTTATATTGGCCATTGCTGTCACTGTAGCTTATTTACTGAGTAAGTATTTGGCCCGTATCGTCATACGACTAGCACAGACAGTTTCGCGACACTCTGATAGCGAGACGAACGAGGAAAAACATATCCGCTTGCGTCAGATCGAAACTTACTTGAGTATTGCAGCGGCGGCTATTCGCGCCACGGTCGTAATTATAGTTGGCTATATAACCTGGTGGATTATAACAGGCGGAAAATTCGCAACCAGTGGCGGCTTAGCTACGATAGGAGCAAGCGCTTTTTTTATTGTATTCGCTGGTCAATCACTAGGTCTAATAATACGCGATGTGACAGCTGGTTCGATTATGATTGCCGAACAGTGGTTTAATATTGGCGACCACGTAAAAATCGAACCATTTATGGATGCTAAAGGAGTAGTGGAACGTTTTACGCTTCGTTCGATAAAATTACGCAGCCTAAACGGTGAAATATTATGGGTTCACAATCAGTACATTCAAGGTGTGCACGTTACACCAAAAGGCATTAGAACAATTATCGTCGATGTATTTGTAAATGATATGGAACGTGGTAAATCTACACTTCAACAGATTATTGATGCAGTACCAGCGGGAAAAACACTACTAACAAAACCTCTAAAAATTATTTCAACCGAAAAATGGAATAATGGACTATGGCGTATTAGCGTTATTGGCTATACGGCGCCCGGCCGAGAGTGGCTAATCGAGAACTTCTTTGTTAATGCCATCAAAGATGTCGATAAAGATAAAAACTCCAAGGACGAAAGAGTATTCGTATACGAGCCAATCGCCAGATTCGCCGACCCGGTTGCTGATAAAAAGTTCTTACGCGCAGTCCGCTCACCAAAATCCAACAAGTAAACACCTTTGTTTATATCGGTGTAATTTGATACAATATCCTAGTCTTCATTACGAAGGGGCATAGTACAACGGCTAGTATATGGGTCTCCAAAACCTAAGATCGAAGTTCGATTCTTCGTGCCCCTGCCATAAGCATTTTTACCTCTGTTAATTCAGAGGTTATTTGTTTGTGTAGTGTTTATGCTAAACTTAGATTAATATGAATAAACGATCAGGTTTTACGATTGTTGAATTGTTAGTTGTAATAGTTGTTATTGGTGTATTAGCTGCGATTACTATTGTTAGTTATTCGGGGATAAGCAGCAAGGCGATAGTCTCGTCTATACAAGCAGATTTGAGCGGTAATGCCAAGATGTTGAAGTTGTACTACGTTGAATATGGGTCATACCCAATAGGCGATTTTGCTACCGCTTTTAACGGAAGTATGTGTCCTACGGCAAATCCTACTAGCAAGTATTGCTTAAAATTAAGTGGCAGTAATAGTGTTGATTATTATAACGGAACATCGAGTGGATTTACTTTGAGGATTAAGAATGGGACGACGGTGTATGTTATTACTGATAATACGGCATCTGGACAGGTGACTGCACTAACTGGGATAGGTGACATAGCTGGATCAACACATATTGGCTCAACATTGACTGCGGGCACTCTATCTCCAGCTGGAGCAACCGCTACCTACCAGTGGCAAAGTGCCACGACTTCTAACGGAACATATTCAAATATATCTGGAGCAACTTCATCTACATACACCATAATGTCTAGTGATATAAATAACTATATCAAGGTTGTCGCAACTGGGTCTGGTGCTAGTTACGGAACGATGACCAGTAATCCTACTACACAAGTTGACGGCTGGATAGTCGGTCGCGCATCATCCGTCCTAGCAGGTAAGTATGTTTATTATCAAAATCTCGGTTCAACATATACATGGGGCCCGGCAGGATCTTTGTGCCCTACGGGAGCTGCAGGAAGCCAACCTTGTCAGACTGGCGTAGACCCTTATGGCACTTCATCTTTAATTAATCCACAAACATACCCTGGTATGAGTTTCGCTTCATACCCTGCACAAAACGCATGTAAATCAATAGGGGGAAGGTTGCCTTACACGAACGAGGCGCAAGAGCTGTATAATTCAGCTTCTTATGGCAATAACTTCCCTCAGGGTACATTTTATTGGACCCTGGCAGAATACAACTCAGCGAGCGCCATGATGATAAATCATTATTGGCAATTATTAATAAACAACCCTAAAGGAACATCAGCAACAGTAAGGTGCGTCAAGGACTAAAAGTTCGAAGTACATCTACTAGGGGCTGCCAAGCATAAGCATTATATAATTTACCTCTGTTAATTCAGAGGTTATTTGTTTGTGTAATGTTTATGCTAAACTTAGATTAATA
>DAISKS010000012.1:10305-13601 GCA_036820845.1 Candidatus Saccharimonadota bacterium | reverse complement strand
TCAGTGGTAACCGAAAAAATTTCCTTGCCGTTAGGATTTATTGTAGGCATATTTTGTCTCCTTTATTCGCACGCCAGATTAAATTATGTGTTCAGCGAATAAGTAAGGGGTACAGGAATTCGTGATTAAACAAATTACTCTATCCACCACTTCTCCGCCATAGCGTTCGATAATCTGTATTATATCACGAATGGCGACAGCTTAACAGCCGCCACCTCCTCCGCCTCCGCCACCGCCACCGGAACCGCCTCCGCCACCAGCGCCACTACTGCCACTTGACGATGACGAATTTGAATACGATGAAAAACTACTAACTGACGATGCGAAAGTGGCAGCGTTAAAGTTGCCAGTACCACTATACCAATACGGACTATCAGCAGACGACGCATAATAAACACTTAGTTCTTTTAGCCACTTCTTTTCTTGACCAAACAATACCGCATAAGGCAGTAATTTTTCATATAACACGACCATCGACTTGCTATCATTTGTGTCAATTTTTTCCTTTTCGGCACCAGTAGGACTTTGTAAGTAGCTGATCCTGTCCGCCTCGGCCATCTTTATGTATAACCTCAAACCTTTCATGTAGTCATATAGTGCTCGGCCTTTTTCGGTCAGCGGGCGCATACCCCATATATTAAAAATTGCCGCTAGGGTTAATGTTAGCGCTATAAAAGATGATGTCAATATAACACCTATGTAGTTAAACCGATCTAAAGACAATACAAAAGCACCAAATACCAGACCAAACACAGTAACCAACAAGATAGCCTGTATGGCGACTAGCTTTTTCTGCTTGACGCGATAGCCAATTCTTTCCGAGTCTTTCTTGACAGCCTTTAAAAATGCATCGATCAACCTAGCCCTTGATGAATCGCTCCTCTTCATTTCATAACTACTGCCAACCCTAGAACCTGGAAAGAAGATACGCACAATTCGAGCCTGATTATCATCCAGATTATCGGTATTAATCAGTTCTAATATATAAGCCTTGGTATTAAATATGCCTAAGATTTTCTTGTCCGATTCGATAACCTTTATTTTCTTTTGAACCGCCAAATCCAATAGCATGGCCGTCATGCTCCCTGTAGCCATTCTACCCAAAATCTCAGCCGACAATAGTATTGATGTATCTTTGGGAGGGATGTACTCTGCTACAATCGTCCCTTTGCCAGGATGGTTTCTACCAAAGCGGAATTTGACAAATACACAGATCATAAATACAAACGTCGCTATGGACAGCAATATATAAGGTAAATAATCCGCAGATGTCATCTGGTAATTAACGAATGTACCCTGTTTAAAACTCAAATCATAAGTTAGGTTCTCGCCGGCCTGCAACGCACCATTTGATTTGAATATGATAGTCTCACGCCCCTCGTCATCAACCCCGCTCATATATAGGCATGGCCGGTTTGATCCCTCAATACCTTCATAGCACGACACTTCGTTAGTAAAATCATCCACGACAGATTCGTCTAAGTGGACGGTAACCTTGAGTTTATTGAACTGCTGACCCCAGCCGGTGCCATTAGTGTCCCAGTAAAGCTCTTGGTGTTTACCAAAATCTTTGGTCACATCCCGTAGCGTATAAGTGAATGTATATTTCTGAGTTCCGTTGACGTAGTCGTCACGCCTAGTTGATAACCTAATAAATTGACCGTCGTTATTACGTTCGTACAAAGGTTCGGTCACACCATTACGTTGCATTGATTCAAATTCTAACGAAACCGAATGCCCATCATAGAACCTTGGGATGGCGCGTATAATACCTCGATTCTGGTTATAGTTTCTAAACTCTGCAGTCAGATTCTCTACCACTCTCATTACAGAGTGCCCCTCGGCGTCTTTTGATAGATAGTAGTCTGCATCAAATGAACTAAAGCTAAAGTCATTCACATCAGCAAAAGCTGGTTTCGCTAATAGTGCAGTAAGCGCCATAATTGATACAAACAATCTCATTAAAAATGTATACTTTTTATTCATAACCTTCATGAGTTTATTGTAACAGCCAGGAATAAAAAACTCCGCAGTTTTATTTGCGGAGTTTTAGGGTTGCGACGGTTTTCTTGTAGGCGTCGAAATCTTTGGCTTCTAGATACTTGAATAGTCGCTTACGACGACCAACCATCTGTAAAAGACCACGGCGAGCCATATTATCGTGCTTGTTAGCCTTCAAATGCTCGGTGATTTCCTTAATGCGGGCAGTCAAAACAGCTGCCTGTGCCTGTGGGCTACCGACATCGTTCTTGTGAGTCTGCGTCTGTGCGAACGCCTTCGCTTTGTTATCTTTTGTAATCATCAAATATGAATTGTATCAAAGTTTTACACAGTTTTCAACACCTTAGACGTTAACTGGCTATTTAAATTTTAAATTATGGGTTTTAGATTGCTTTTTTATCTGTTAAATGTTAGAATTACAGGGTAATGTGGGACCCAACGGCACAGTCTTCGCAACGAGGTTTTTCGATGCGAAGGATTTTAGTTTGTTTAATAGCAGTTATTGTGACTGCTTTTGTTTGGGCCACCCTAAACCCTGCGCGGACCTACGCCGCAGATGCTAGTTGGACGGATAGTAGCACAATAACCTACGACGGCAACGAATACCGAGGTCCAGCCCAGGCTCAGGAATTAACTAGTCTAAAACTAACCGAAGGCACTAAGGCTTATATATACTTTGGCACTAAACCTGATACAAGCGGTAGAAGTGCTGAAGGTGCAACTACGGCCGCACCTACCACGAAAAGAGCATATGTAATATATTTTGACAAAGACACCGATGTGTCCACCGCAAAAACAGCTAATTACAAATCTGCTGACTACGTGACGATTGGTAATTATTCGAATTTTTCATCTGTCAGCAAGATAAACATCGACCCGACAAATTCTAAAACTCAAAAAGCTGGTAGTAGTTGTAGTATAACGGGCGGACTAGGTTGGATAATCTGTCCGGTTTCTAATTTCCTAGCTAATAGCATGGACTGGATATATGACGTTGTCAGTAGCTTTCTAGTAGTTAAGCCTGTTGCCTCAGACCCTAACACTGCCTTATTTAGAGCCTGGTCAGCTATGCGCAGTTTTGCAAACATCGCCTTTGTCATTGGCTTCTTGATAATAATATACTCCCAGATAACAAATTTCGGAATTGATAACTACGGCATAAAACGACTGTTGCCTCGACTAATTATTGCCGCCATATTAGTGAACGTATCGTATTACGTTTGTGCCATAGCGGTAGATATATCGAACGTCCTTGGTTATTCACTGCAAGAGGTATTTGTTGGCATCAGAAATAA
>DAISKS010000012.1:1290-10205 GCA_036820845.1 Candidatus Saccharimonadota bacterium | reverse complement strand
TGCTACCAAACACCGAGAAATGGTTTGATAAATGGCGTTCGACTTTTATGACTCTGATGATTCTGTTCCCAGCATTTTCTATTGTTTACGGTGGTTCACAACTGGCGGCAGCAGTTATTATTCAAAATGCCGATAATATCAATTTAATAATACTAGGTATGATGGTTCAGGTGATGCCACTAGCTATCACGCCACTATTAATCAAGCTTAGTGGTAATACCCTTGGCCAACTAGCTAACTTTGCCGCCCGATTCAATAAACCTCTTGCCGACCGGACGCGAGACTTCACTAAGGACCGTTCCGAGAACATCAAAGCCCGTCGCCTCGGTACTGTAGCCGAGAGGCATCAATTCCTTAGGCGCAATGCTCAGGCTATAGATCACCGTCGTCGTCGTCGCGAAGCTTGGCGTGGCGCGCATAACAATATGGCTGATGCGCGCTGGGCTAGATCCAATGACTTTAGCAATGTCGACCAAGCAGTACGCGAAGCTGCTGATAACAAGAGTTTGGGCGAAAGTATGTCCGAACTACGGTATAACACTCAACGAACTATCGCTGGTAGTCGCATTAACCGACTAGACTCTCAACTACGTGAAACAAAAGAGCGTCTAGCAAATACCGAAACTCGTGCAGATAATCTATACAAGGAATCAAACGCACACCGCGACCTTCATGAGGAAGCATACCGATTAGACACTAGGAAAAATCTTATCGAGCAAACGCTTGATCGAGACCTCAAGGTTAGAGTTCGGGATAATGCAGAACTACTCCGAGAAGAAATGGCCGTTCGTATCAGAACCGATCAGGCAGCAATCGCACAATCAGAACTTGATAACGTACATAAACGAGCCCGCGCAGGCTATAACACTGATGGGTTACTGGCTGATGATATGGTCGTAAATGCAGATGTCACCGCCCGCGCTCAATCTATATCCAAGCTAGCTGGTGAAAGTGCTGAACGAGTAGAAAAGACCAACATATACACCGATCTTGCAAATCAAGCCAATTCAGCTGCCGCACTTGCCGGTAGTATAGATCCATATGGCGAAGAGCGGGCCCGGGCTAGCGCTACAGCTGCAATTGACAAGATGAATTCCGAGAACGTCGCGGCTGCCAGTACATTATTATCATCTCAGAATTACACGCCGGCAGAGTTAATTGCCGTAGCTCGTGGTAGACGCCGTGATGGTACAAGGTCAACTAGTGAAGAACAACAGGCTGCCGCTCAGCAGATTATCCAAATCGGTTACGAACCTGATATGGTACAGCTTATCAATAACACTACAATGGAGGCTAAGGCTGCCGCTCATGCCGGAATACCTAACCCTGATAATGTTGCGCTTCAAAAAGCACTTGGTAGCTACCTAGCCGGCAGCTCTAAAAAGCCAAAATACTTCCCTGGCCCAATGCTTGGTAAACTTTCTAGGGGTGAGATGGTTGAAGACGTGGGTGATTTGATAGCAAGTACATTTGCAAGCGAGAAACTATCAATGGAAGTATTTGGAGAAATGCCTGTTGAAGAAATGCAAAGAATCACTGGACAGTTGGCAAGTACTTCGGGTAGACGCAAGCTTACGGCTGCTGGGGCATTAGATACACCAGCCAAGAAAACTGCTGTTATCGACACAATCACAGACGCACTAGCCGATCCAATAGTCAGTGCTAAGTTCACTCCAGCCCAAGCCAAAGCACTTGACGATATGTTAGTCGAACTAAGAAGTATGCCTTAAACTATTTGGGTTTTGCATAAAATCATCAAGAGACTTAGCATTTTGTAGTTTCCAATCCCTAATTGCAACCCTTTTTAGCTGGCTACAATATGCCCCCACCCCCAATTCTCTACCAATGTCCTCGGCTAGTGTTCGAATATAAGTACCACTGCTAACATGAGTACGAATCCGTAAGTCTGGATAGTTATAATCGATAGTTTCAATACTATATATCTCGACTTCGCGACTTGGCATATCGATAGCCTCACCCTTGCGCGCTAGCTTATAAGCTCGCTCTCCGTTGATTTTAATGGCACTGTAAATTGGTGGGGTCTGAGTAATCTTGCCAGTAAATCCCGCTAACGCTGTATTGATTTCATCTAAATCTGGCACCCTACTGGAAACATCGCTAATTTCGCCCTCTGGATCACCAGTAGTACTAACCTGCCCCAGCCTAATAGTTGCTTCGTAAACTTTATCTAATTTGCTATACTGCCCGGCATTTTTGCACTCCTTGCCAATGACTAAAATCATTAGGCCAGTCGCAAAAGGATCAAGTGTGCCAGTATGGCCAACTTTGACCTTCTTGCTAGCCTTAACCGTCAAAGCTCGACGAACTCGCGCCACCACCCCAAAGCTAGTCATATTGGCTGGTTTATCGATTAGTAAAATTCCATCTTCCATAGATAAACAGTATAGCAAATCTCTCTCAACCCACCACCATAGAGCTTTTTGTGTATATCATCAAAAACATCTGCAACCCGAGTTTAATAAGGCGCCGGAGCCCTTATTAAGCCCGGCGCGAAGCCGTTTTTGATGATATAGCACAGAAATGCTCTTATAAATTACATCGGTATCTGGAACTGTCCAGGATCCGTACCGCCCGCAGGAGCTGGTGGCAAAGTACTAACTGCTGGTGCTGCGGGATTAACCGATGGTGATTCGCCAACCTCAGGCATTGCAGGAATTGGCGGAACAGTCGAGACCGGTGGTAATGTTGAAAAATCAGGTAGCGGTGGTGGCAACGGCATACTTGCTACGTCTGGCATACTAGGATTTGGTGACTGCGCAAATATATCAACTGATCCGTTGTCCTCAGCTTCGGATATACCATTAATCGGAGGAACATCTGGCTCTGAACCAGCTAGGTATGAATGTGACAATATTGTCTTGTTTTGCTGTTCATCTAATTGACGACGAGCATCTTCGGCAGCCTGATCGGATGTAGCGCTTAGGATACCACCCAGTAGAGGTTCTGCTTCTGTTGGCTCACTAACGGTCGGCTCTGCCTTTACGTCACCTATAATTTCGTTAATAGTTGGCACCTTTTTAGGTTCAACAACTGGTTCTGGTGCTGGTTCAACCGGCTTAGGTTCCTCTACGGCCTCAACAGGCTCCGCCTCTTCGTGAGAAATCTTCAATAAATCAGGCGGATCGGCCTTTACAGGCTCAAGTTCAGGCGCTTTTTCGACTTGGTCTTTTTTAGCCTCGGCAACAGTGGCGCTCGGCAAACTATCAATCGCATGCGCATCCTGCAACTTAGTCGCAATCAACTGCTGGTCAGCACCAGCTGCCATCAACTGTGCCGCTACTGTCATAACCTTCGAGGTCGTCTTTACATTACTAAACCGTTCAGTTGCAGCTACGATACCGGTTAACAGACAAGTAGCTATTTGTTTGTCTAACACTACTTCGGCGGTCTTTAATTTATCTTCTAGTTGGGCTACCATTTCACTCAAACTACCAGCGGTCTCATCACGCCAGTCCATACTACCCAACTGGCTAGATTGTTCACCGGCGCTAAGCGTCGCAATCGTAACATCATGCAATATTTTTTCGGCAGACGACAGTGCAACGTCTAAATGCTCCTGTCCTGACACGCCTAACGCTAGCACTAATTCAACGTTATAGTCGCCCTGACTAAATTCTAGGTCAGCCTCACTAATAGTAGTTCGGTAAGGTGTAATGAAAATCTTGACCAAGTCACCCTCGATTTTATAGCGTAGGTGATCAGCCTTTTCCTTATCGAGCGCAATAATAAAATCACGTAAACTATCGGCCTTTGTTTCAAAAACCTTATCGGGTTCTAGAAAGTTAATTGCTGGCGGAATATTACCGCTGAAAACAGCGGTGGCGTGTTTACCTAGTTTATTCAAAAATATCGTCAAACCAAGTGCCGCTGATAACTCATCAACAGATGGGTGCATATTCACTGTGACAAGGATATTAGTCGACGACTTAACCTTTTCGATTATCTGCTGCTGAACCTTGTTTTCGGCTTCGTTCATGTGGTGTTCCTGGTTTTTTATTTTTACTTAGCTTCAAGAGTAACTATACCATAAGTAATTTCAAGACGTCAACAAGTAGCCACCTCTTTACAATCAGTTATTTTTCGAGTATAATTGCACATTGATTGTATCTATTATTTAACAGAGGTAAGGAAACCGAATGCCAATCATTAAATCCGCTATCAAGCGTGCTAAACAAACTATCAAACGACGTGCTCGTAACGTCGGCATCAAACAGGATATCAAATCAGCTGTCAAAGCTTTTACCGCAAAGCCTACCGCCGCTACCCTTTCAGCTGCTCACGGCGAAATCGACACAGCAGTCAAAAAAGGTCTGATTAAAAAGAATACCGCCGCCCGCCGCAAAAGCAACCTTTCAAAGGCCGCTAAAGCCGCTGGTGTCAAGCTAGCCGCTGCTCCAGCCAAGAAGCCAGTTGCTAAGACCGTAGCAAAACCAGTCGCTAAAAAAAGCGCCGCCAAGGCAGCTGCTGTAAAAGCACCTGCAAAGAAACCAGCTGTCAAAAAGCCAGTCGCTAAAAAATCTGCTAAATAATTAGTAACGAAACTAAAACGGCTCGTTATAACGGGTCGTTTTTATTATCCGGATATCTGAATAAGTTTTGTAGTCAGTTTTAATAGTCTCGACCTCATAATCCGAATTGTTCTTCTTATTACTACTGCCTACCGAGAACTTGTCGCCATCAACCGTCAACATATACTCTACCGACCGCACCTCGCCATTACCGAAACAAACTCTTCCCTCGGGACAGCTTTCGTTAGTAAACCTCTGTACCTTAACTGAAATGCCACCATTTTTTAAGCGCACTTCTTCGCCGGATTTGATTCGGACTTTCGTATTTAATGCCGTATATTGAACACCATTAACTCTAACCGTTGGAATAGCGTAAAATAATCCAACCACCAGTATTACTAAGGCAACTAATGCAACAACGACGATTATAATTGCTTTTTTATGCCAAAAAATAAAGTCGTCAATAGACTCGAGTATTTCATCCTTCCAGCCGAGTTTTACAACGTGATCACTCGCAGCAAGTTTTTCTTCGATTTTTTTATCAGACATTATGTCTATTATATCTTAAGCTTAGCCAATTTGCGTATAACCGCAATTTGGGTTGAAAGGTGGTGTGACCAAGTGCTTTATCATCGGCACCGTCATACCATGAACGCGTCGCTCAATACCATCATTGTCTTTGTCGGCCACAAAGCCACTTTGCTCATACAAGGCCCTGGCAGCCGTATTGTCCTCGCGCACACCCAACATCAAATACGGCTGTCCTGCTTCGGTCGCAGATTCCGACAAGTGGTGCAATAGTCGGCGACCAATGCCACGGCGCCTAGCCGTGTATCTAACCGCGCAAGCTATTTCATAGGAATGACCTGGGATTAGTTCGCCATTATAAGGATAGCCACGATAAACCTCCCTAGCCCAAGCTGCACCTATTGGGCCTTTTGGGGTGTCGGCAATTACACCCAAATCACCCTCGTCATTACCGAAATCATGTAAATATGCGGCAGCTTCAATAGGATGTATTTCTTCAAATGTCTTCAGGTCAATCAGCCAACGTCTTCCCTTTTCGCGCCAATAAAAAGAAGTGGCGAGCATCTCGCCCATGAATTCATAGTCATCAGATGTAGCCGGTCGAAATTCGACCTTTTTTAACTCACTCATTAGTAATATTATACCACAAATAGTATAAATAGTAAATAAGTTAGCGTTTTAGGTATTTAAAGATGACGCTACCTGCTCCGCCAGCACTACCCGAGTGGCCACCACCATAATATCCGCCAGATCCGCCGCCGCCGACTACAACGCTTATCGTTGCGCCATTGTCCACGTAAAGATAACCGTACGCCCTACCACCAGCGCCACCATTATCACCGGCGCCCTCCTGGCATGCTTGACCGTTACTAAGAACGCCAAGACCACCATTGCCAGCGCCACCTGCAGTTCCGAAGAGATCATACTCCGTCGTACCGCCGGGACTGTTGTTGTGTGGTGAATCTCCATAGGCATCTGTTCCGCCGCCGCCACCTTTCGCTTCATATGTAGGGCCGGCGCCAATTCTGATTGTAGATAACCCGCCATCGGCACCCGATTCGTTATAACAGGCTCCTCCGCCACCGCCTCCGCCGTTAATTTCTACATAAATAACGCCGCCGTTAGTAACCGTAAAAGTTCCACTCGAAGTAAAAGTATTAACATTAAAGTTTCCACTAGAGCCAGGCGTGCCACCGCTAGCAGTGACGGGCTGTAATTTGGTTATTGATGAGTTACTCGACACGTAATACGAGTCCAAGTCACCGCCAGTACGTGCCGATATCAACACAAAATCGGTCCTAGAATTTTTATGCGCATATATTAATTGATTAGCCTGTGTTGATTTTAGGCAATATTTACCGCCAACTGTTGGAAATGGACAATTTAGGCTCGGGTCTAACTGATTCGGATATAATCCGTTCTCGACGTAGTATAGCTTCGTCATTTTGCTACCATTAGACAAGTCTGACTGCATCGTAGCCTTACTAGCCTGTGTGTTTATGCCCGAATAACTTACCAAGCTAATTGCCGCCAACACACCAATCACTACAATCACAACCAATAGCTCAACAATGGTGAAACCGGAACGATCCTTCATATTAAGCTTAAGTTTATCATTAATGCTCCGCTTGAGATAGCTCTACTTAAGTCTTTATAGCTATTGGCTTCTAGCAACACTAAAACCAGTGCTGTAGAGCGGCGAAGGTACCGCTATAGGACTACCAGAAAACATCATTCTAATTGAGGAAGCACCAATATCAACAATATTGTAGATGTAGCCGTCAACCGTCGCTTTACAGCCATTAAAAGTGACTGTGCCGAAATTATTAAGTGGCATTATATTACCTTGCCCGTTTGTGGGAGCTTCTTCGACCCACTCCGCCGAAGAGTATGTCGATGCATAACTTAAATTTTTCGTGAATGTCGTACCTTTAGTGAGGTTGTTGATTGTCACAATCCATTGACTCTGTGAAGTCTCGTTTATGTATGCACTCATCACATCACCTGGGCTCACCGGCATATTAATAAGGGTGGCAGCCGCGGGTAGTATCTCATAGAATGCACCGTACATAACCGAGCCGTCAGTATGTATAATTTGCAAAGTACCGACCTGTATTAGGTCTGATGTTGTAACTCCGCCGATACCAACCCAAGCCCCGTCGCCCGATTCAACTCCAGCTTCACCGATAACCGTTGGAATAGTCCATGAACCCGAAACTGAAGTGAACTTACCGCCAGTAGACAGATAGCCAGACCAGTTAGATGAGCTGTAAGTTGTAGTCGAAACCCGAACTGGGTTAGCGGTGGGATCCGCCGGAACTTCAACTACTGGATCCGGCGTAGTAGTAACCGGTTTAAGAGACTCTACACTGCTAGACGGCGCCGGCTTGACTGCCTCGACTATTACCGCGGGCTTTACTGTTGGATTAGTTTTCTTAGCAGGTGTCTTTACCTCACCAGTAGTAGGCTTCGTAGGTTTGAGCGCGTTTTTGTTGTCACTAGATACCGTAACGGGCTTAGTCGCTACAGGATTTCCTGCTAAATCAAAATTCTGACGAAAAGCTTTATTGTATACATAAAGGCCCGCAAAAGTGAAAGTAGTCGATATCAACAGTACTACAGCTGAAACAGCAAGTACCGCAAGTTGTGACTTCAAACCTGGTGTTATCTTCTTTATTATGTTTTTTATGTGGATCATTTTTGTTTCTTTATTTTAAATATGCGATTAATGATCGCCTTTTCATCTCTAGTTATTTTATCATTAAGCATATGAAAAAACATCTGTCAGCCATATAAATAGGGGTATAATTGAATTAGTAGGAGGTTTATTATGCTAAACAATGTTAAACAGTGTCAAAGCTGTGGAATGCCACTAAACACCAAAAAGGCTGGTGATTGTCGCGGATCTGAGTCCGACGGTTCAAAAAGTGAAAAGTGGTGTAAACTCTGTTATGTCGATGGGAAGTTTTTCCGGCCTGACTGTAGCCTGGACGAAATGCAAGGGATTGTCGACAAAGCGTTAATCGAAAACGGCAGCGGCCGATTAATGCGTTGGATGGCAAAAAAACAATTACCTACGCTTGAACGTTGGAAAAAATAGACTAGGTATTAAAGCTGGTGTTTTTGAAGCATATTCACTCCAGCCTGGTTTATTAGCCATATGCTTTTCTAGCATCGGTATACCCGATACAAACACAATCAAATAAGTAATCGTAATTGGACCAATCAGCGCCGGCAGGGATAGCCAACTACCAATTGACATTGTCCAGAAACCCCACCACTGCACTACTTCGCCAAAATAGTTTGGGTGGCGACTATAACGCCATAGTCCTTGCTTCATAATGCCATGACTGGTATGGATATGTACCGCCAGCTGCTTGTCGGCCACTGATTCGAATATAAATCCCATTATCCAGACCAAGCTACCCGCCGTTAACACCCAGACGTTCAGGTGGACATATGCTACAGGCAGGAACGCTAACGATACCAATGACGCTAGTAAGGATTGAACCACAAATACCTTGACGTAAACACCAGGTATACTCTTGGTCTTTGAACTCAATAATTTTATATACCGCTCGTCCATTCTATCTTTTCGAATGAACCGCTGATATATATGAAAACTCAATCGCAAAGCCCAAACAACTAACAAAATTATGGCAATAATATTCTCGATCCTAAAGTCAGATATAAAAATAAATGCCGACACCGTCCCCAATAATATCGATGGGCCCCATATCACATCAGCAATATCAAATCGTCGCCTAGATTTTATGTAAAAGAAAATTAACGTCTGAAAAAACAGAATAGCTAGGAAAGAAATCGCCAAGTATTGTAATGAGTTTATTAACCAATCCA
>DAISKS010000012.1:0-1190 GCA_036820845.1 Candidatus Saccharimonadota bacterium | reverse complement strand
CCCATGACGCCACCTGCTATCAAAAACCTAACCAATAAATCCATACTCTCCCCCTTTGGCTATTATTATACTCTGCTGATAAAATATAAGTAATGAATAAAAAACTTAATTCCACAGACGCACGCCAAAACGATTTATCGGCCAAATTCTCTTTCGCCAAATCAGTCGAAAAATTAATCGACCCGGTGAATGTTGGTACTATCCACTTTATCCAGCAGCTTAATCAGTTATTCCCAAAAAAAATTCAAAGGATATTGATGAACTCATCGTCCAAGAAAATTCCATTTATGGGATTTGTGGTCGAACCGTATTCGTCGTTTCTGTGTTACGAAATTCGGGATACTAAAAAAGCGGCTGAATTACTACCAGATGATTTTAAATTAGTTAAAACTAGCGTCTTCGCTAATGACAGTCCAAAATACTACTGTATATTCGGCTCATTCCGCGCTCATACTAGCGCGTTCTGGGGCGCCAGGACCGAATTCTATGTTATAGCCGAGGACAGGCGAACTGGATTGCTTTCCTGGGTAATTATTGACTATGATACGAATACTATCAGTTACGATTCCAAGCGTGGATTAATTTCACCCAACAGCGATTCAGTTATAACAATCAACCACCGCGGTAACCTGTTTGTTGATGTTCAAAATAAATTGAACAATCGAAAGCTAAAATACTCATTCAATGTCGAAAAAGGCAAAATGAATAAGCTCGACCAACGCCTGTGGCTAGAGGGCAACCTATCAGTTGGTTACGGCAAGGATTTGGCTGATAAAAACGATTCAGTGTTTTCATTAAAGTTCGAACCTTGCGAAGTCGAAAAAGCACTAGAAATAAGTAAAAGTGACCTAATCCTAGAAAATAATAACTGGTTCGACTGCATGCTGTGTGACGAACCTGAAAAAATAGTATGTTTCCCTTACGCTCAACACTTTATCTCGGACAGTCCAGGCGCCAGCAGTAAAATTAAAAATGAAAAGGAATTATTGGAGTCAATCAAAGCGATTGATTTTGATAACACCAAAGTACTTTCAGTGAAGTATCTAAAATATATGTTTATATTTGGTGCACTTTTGTCTCTAATAACAACTATCACACTACTAACACTATATATATTTAAGTAAAAATAATGACATTTAATCACTACGCCAAAATTAAACGAATCCTAGACCAGCAACCATCTGGATGGT
>DAISKS010000011.1:8337-15156 GCA_036820845.1 Candidatus Saccharimonadota bacterium | reverse complement strand
GCGCCCGAAGACAAGGTTGTGAACAACTCATCAGATGAGGTTGTGGATAACGCTTCTGATTACTCAAAAAAGACCCGCGAAGAGCTTGCGGAACTAGACGACCTCGATATATAATCATTAGCAGTTCAGAAATTACTTGAACTGCGAGAACGCTCTATGCGAGCAAACCAAAAGGTTTGAGAGCCTTATATGCGAAACAACCACTCTGTTATGGGTGGTTTTTTTGTTCTCTGTAAACGGGTTGTTACTTTGCGGTATATATCACTCTTGGTCAAGAGGGATCATTGGTTTAAACTAGAGATAATGAAAAAAATACAAGTAATTACCTTATTTCCTGAAATGTTTGAAGGTGTTTTCAACAATTCGATGATGTGGAAGGCGCAAAAGAATGAAGTCGTCGAGTTTAAACTGGTTAATCTGCGTGATTTTGGTCTAGGGCCACGCCAACAAGTCGATGATACACCTTACGGTGGTGGTGATGGAATGCTATTAATGCCAGAGCCACTATTCAAAGCAGTTGATGCCGCCAAACAAAATGATCCGACTGCCAAAGTAGTGCTAATGACACCGCGTGGAGAGCGCTGGAGGCAGCAAACAGCCAAAGACTGGTCCGTGGCTGGCAACGGGCTTATATTCATCTGTGGCCGCTACGAGGGTTATGACGAGCGTATATTATCAGTTGTTGATGAGCAGGTGAGTGTAGGGGACTATGTACTGACTGGTGGCGAATTGCCGGCTATGACGGTTATTGATAGTATCGTCAGGCTAATACCCGGAGTATTGGGTGGCGAAAACAGTGCTGAAATTGAGAGTTTTAGTGATGGCGAAACCCTCGAGTTCCCGCAATATACTCGTCCGGAGGTGTTCAATAGCATGGAAGTTCCAAAAGTACTACTCAGCGGTAACCACGCCGAAATAGCCAAATGGCGAGCTGAGAACTCACAAAAAGCCAAATAGATTATAATCCTCCCTGTAAAATAGTAAAAGTGGGTAGTGCAGGGTCACACCCTGCAAGCTTTCTCTGTTAAATTAGGATGTGTATTTAGTTGGTGGGTTTTACAGGGTGTGACCCTGCAGAATTACGCCATTTTATAGAGGTGTGGCGGAGCTTTGAATTGAAAAATGGTAGGAAAATAAAAGCGCCCCTTCCGGAGCGCTGATATCGTTGTGGTGGATATCGTAGCGCGATGAGTCACAACATATTATTTTTGGTGGAGTTATGTTTGTTTTTGTAACTTTCGCTGTATGTACTTTAGTAAACTTTATTCATAAGCGCAAGCATAATTATAAAAATAACAACATTTGTACTTTTTAAGTAGTAGCGTTATGCTAGATCTATGAAATCGATCAAAGAGATTAAAGCTGAGCCAGCCGGTCAGCCGAAATCAGCTGATTCAGTTAAAGCGGCTTATCTGTACGCTGTGATACTAGTCGTCATTGTGTTAGCACAGTTATTTACGTTTGAGAAGTTTACCACCTTAATGATCAGCTTTAATTTTCTCGGCGGGGAGATGTCGGGACGTTTGGCAACTAGTCTGATTGTGATTTTTGAAGTCTTCGCACTCCCCTTTTTACTAAGATTAAGATTGAGTAAACTGATGCGGGTAACTAGCATGGTATTCAGCTGGCTAGTGCCGCTATTTTGGCTAAAATCTTCACTGTGGGTGCTGTTGACTAATGATTCTATAGTAAATATTGGTTTACTAGGTACAGCAGTGAAACTGCCACCAGGTTGGTGGGCGGTTTGTGTAAGTATCGCTCTGGGATTCTTATCAGCTTGGGTTAGCTGGGGCTTTTGGCCGCTGTCATCGAAACGTAGTAAATAAGCATTTTATTGTTGACAACCTGTCAATATCCCACTATATTCAGTTATTAGGTGGGAGGTGTGTTATATGCCTTAGAGTAATAAACAAACAGCCCATCTGTAGGCATAAGTCTATGGATATAAAATCAGTTTATATCTGTTGATTTGTGCCGATTTTAATATCAATCAAGTGTGAGGGGAGATAACATGACAGCAGCAAAGGGTAAATTTAGGCGAATAATGTCGTGGGGTGTCGTGGCTACGATGTTGGTGCAGATGTTCGCGGGAGTGGTACCGGTATTCGCAGCAGATACAGGACTACATAACCCGAGCGCAAATACCACAACCGTCACTGGGTGGACTAATCCAGAGAGAGCTTATTTGGCTGATGAGGGAACAGTGTTGACTCGGTATACGGTTGCGAATGCTGGTTCGGACGTTGTTGATTATAGTGTATTTGGCTTCAATATTCCGAACGGAGCCACTATAGATGGCATTCAGGTCAGAGTTGATGGTTATACTAGCATTAATCGACAAGCTGTCGTGACACTTTCTGGAAATCAGGGAGTTGCATATACTACAGGCCCGGGGGCTCAGGTTACAACTTCAGGGGTTTTATCAGAAAATACCTCTACTCTTGGGGGTATTATGGATAAATGGGGTAAGTCGTGGTCGCTTACTGAATTATCCGATGCCAACTTTAGACTAAGACTAGATGCTACTAACCAAGCAAATATTTTAGGGCTTAATTATATAGCCGTTGACCAAGTTCAGGTAAGGGTCTTTTATACAAACGAAACGGAATTGCCAGTAGTCGGTCCTGTATCGGTAGCGACTGATTATGGTACGACTGTGGATGGACATAGTTTTAGCGCTTCTGCAAGCGTGAGCGATGCTTTATCTGGTACCGATACTACAAGTTGTCAGTACACGATTGACGGTGGCTCAAACTGGTATGAAGCAGATTATAGTGGTGGTAATTGCTACAAAAACGGTCTTACAGCAACTGAGATTACGTTGCTGGGCATTAACTTCCGAGTTAGTGATGTGGCCGGAAACGTAGGCGTTGGTGCGGCTATTAATAGAACAGCTGATACTAACGGCCCAACCTTTAACATAACAGTACTGCCTGATTTTAATTTGATATTTACTTCGGCAAAGCCAAAAGTTACCGCCAAAATGAGCGATTTGTCCGACATTACTTCTTGTTCTTATCGCTACAAGCTTTCCCTAGCGCCAGCCACAGATTGGTCCACGCCAACTGCAGGCACTATAGACGGTAATGATTGTGTAGCAAATTTGTCAGTCCTAAATAATGCACAGTATGTAGTTGCTTTCGAAGCGACTGACGAGATGGGACACGTAAGTGGCTCGACTGGTTCTGATATCGAAAGAAATGTTGATGGTGACGGACCAAGTGCGCCATCAGATGTTCTAGCTGATAAAAATCCTACTAATCAGGATACTCAAAACTGGACTTGGACTCCTTCGGTTGATAACGGATCGGGTGTTGCTAAGTATGAAATCTGTATCGATGCTGACAAGACAGACTGTGGTTTCTCGCTTACATCATCAGCGGGAACAGCATTTACGATAGAGGGCAGTCACACCGTATACGTACGTGCGATTGATAATGTCGGTAACGCCAGTAGCTGGGCGGAAGGTGATGTCTATATCGACAAGACTGATCCAACCATCGCACTAGAGGGTGATAATCCGATTACACTAATTTACGGCGAATCATATGTCGAACCAGGTTTTAGTGCCGAGGACGACCATGATGGAGTTATAGCAGATAGTAGCGTATCTATTTCGGACAATATCGACTATATGCGTGTAGGTGACTACGAAATCACCTACACTGTTAGCGATATGGCTGGCAATGAAACCACGGTGTATAGGGATGTAAAAATAGTTCCCGCCGTTCTGAGGATTATTGCTAACGATAAAACTAAGGTTTACGGTGAGGCCGATCCCGAATTCACTTACACTGCGTATGGATTCCAATATAATGATATATTCACTGAAGAGCCAGTATGTGGAGTGGGTGCTGAACATGTAAACGCTGGTCTGTACGTTATTGAATGTAATGGTGGAGTTGTTGGCATTGCACCTCAAGAGGAAGATATGACAATGATGGTCGCCGAGACCGAACCACCTGTCAGTAACTACGTAATCGAATACATTAACGGTAGTTTAGTAGTTGAAAAAGCTAAACTCACGATTACTGCTAAGAAACAGTCAAAGGTCGCTGGCGACACTGATCCAAAACTAACCTACGACTTAACATCAGGTAGCTTGCTTTTCAGCGATACGCTAACTGGCGGACTAAGCCGTGCAAGTGGTGAGGATCCAGGTTTCTATACAATCACCCAGGGCAGCTTAACTGCTGGTGATAACTATGAAATCACGTTCGTTAAAGACGAACTAGAAATTAAACCAGCACCTGTATTAGTTGCGCAGGGTGATGACACTGATGTATCTAGTACTGATACCAAAAAGGACGAAGACGTAAAAGGTAAAACCGATAAGAAAGCTGATGTATCATTCTGGGATACCAAGACTTTTGGAGTTAGTAACTGGCTATGGTTGCTACTGTTCGGCGCACTTGGTGGTTGGGGATGGTGGTTTATCGCCGGACGTCAACGCCGTGATGATGACGAAGAAGAATAACATAGACATACAATCAAACTAGACAATATACCCTCGTGTATTCGGGGGTATATTTTGTTAACACCTAAACCAATGACTTTGAAAAGTTGCATTAATAACCACCCAGGACTATTATGAAGTCGTAAGGAGGGGATGGTTATGGAAACAGTACGAAATATTGAAAAAGTAATGGAGGGCTGGTTCAAGTCGGTACCACATTTACCCAAAGAATGGAGTAAATGGTTAGCCGAGAATGCCTGGTGGTTAAACTCGATAGGCGTAGTCCTGTCAGCTGTCGGGTTATTGGGTATTATCGGTGCGTTGATGGGCGTGAATTCGTTTATGGGGTATGTTGACAGTGTCTACAAGACATACAGCATTACCTCACCTGTTAATAACAGTTGGTGGGTCGCTGCGCAAGTAGTGTCATTAGTATTCTTGGCGGTTGACTTGTTCATCATGGCAAATGCCATTCAACCATTAAGAGCTATGAAGAAAAAGGGTTGGGAATTGACATTTATAGCCATGTTGGTAGGTGTCACATCATCTGTGGTGAGTGCCATCGTGTCCATGGGTTCGATTAACCTCGTCGGAAGCGTTGTGGGCGCTGCGATTAGTCTGGGTGTTGGCGGCTATGTGCTATTTGAACTGAAGCCATATTTCAAGAAATAAGAAAATAATTTCGCATCAAAAGTCGATTGCGCGACGGTTTTATTAGATACTTATCACTTTTTTGTGTATAATGGTTATGTCAATTAATTAAAACAAAAATGAAAGTTTACCACTGGTTCATACCTAACCGCAAGAACAGGTTTCACCCGACTGCGCTACAGCCAACTGGGCTAATAATATTCTTGGCCGTATTTATAGCTATACCCTTAATATATAACCTTTCGACATCCAGAGAATTTAGGGTACTCGGTTATGCCACCAGTATAAATGCGAGTGAACTATTAAGTCTAAGCAATCAAGAGAGAATAAACAACGGCCTATCCCCTTTAAATCTAAACTCTTCGCTAAATAGCGCCGCACAAGCCAAAGCTAATGATATGTTTTCTGATAATTATTGGGCTCATGTAGCACCCGACGGAACCAGTCCTTGGTCGTTTATATTGGCATCAGGTTATCAATACACAGCTGCAGGCGAAAATCTAGCCAAAGATTTCAGTTTCTCGAGTGGGGTAGTGTCTGGCTGGATGGCTAGCCCTACTCACAAAGCGAATGTCCTAAATTCCAACTACAAGGATGTAGGTTTCGCGGTCGTGAATGGAACCTTGTTGGGATCGCAGACTACCTTAGTCGTCGCTATGTATGGCGCAAAAGTCGAGCCTGTCGTTGCATCGGCCACACCGGCACCTACCACACCAGTCCAACCGCCGACCACCAGCCAGCCTGCAAACAATAAGACAGCCGACCCTAACTTGGCTCCAAAAACTACCAACTCAAGTTCATCACCAACAGCGACAACTATGAATATTCAAAACACCGATAATACCGGCGTCGCTGCCTCGGATAAGTCAAACACAACAATCAACAAGAATGTGGATAATACACAGTATAACGCTGGCGAAGTATTATCAGCATCGGTGTCTTGGCCTATTAGAACATATAATTCGCTGAACTGGGGCCAAAAGGTGTCACTCCTATTAATGAGCACACTGATATTACTGTTTTCACTGAAACACACCGTAATCTGGCGTCAGAAAAAACGTGGCTATAAACATATTTGGTTGCGTGCCCATCCACTGGGACAGATGGCAATTCTAACGGCTGTGCTTGTTATTACTTTGATTGGCGGAGCAGGGGTAGTGTTATGAAAAAATCACATTACAAGACTTTAAAATTCAATTCAATCTTTAGTTTGTCGCTAGCCCTAGTTTTCTTAATCGTAATTTTCCTGTTCCCAGACATAATACTGGGTATAAGCATGGCCTTCTTGGTCATCTATGTCGCCGGCAACGGACTAATACACGCCCGTAGTAATAAGCTAGAACGCGACACCCTAATAGAATATATACTACTATCAGTAATAGCCTTAGTGATTGTAGTTGGCGCCATTACCAGATAGCGACAATCTTTTTATTAGCCTGCGGACCGCTTTTATTAGTACTAGCGCAAAAGTATACACAACTACCGCTAGATTCATCAATAATCCTAGTGGGGCTATTAGCAATAAGTTAATATTGTCTATTAATATGAATCTTTTCAGTCTAGTCTGCGCCAAAAATACTGTGAAAACATAGAAAGCCACTAAGTACATAATCAATACCGCACGATCAGTCGGTCGGAGTAGCCATACTAGTCCTGTCATCATTAATACCACACCAATAAGAACGGCTGCATTGAGCCAGGACTGTAACCAT
>DAISKS010000011.1:0-8237 GCA_036820845.1 Candidatus Saccharimonadota bacterium | reverse complement strand
TTGATTTACCGGAAGAATGATTTTTGCCGAGACGATGCTTACGTATATCACTAATATCCAGAAAGATCTGCAAAGATACAAAAATGCTAATTAGCACCGTAACGCTGATAAAAAATATTGTATCTGAATTCGCAACCATCACTTTGCCTCAACTAGGTTAAAATACATGAGCTTGCGCGACTGGCTCCATATACCTTCACACGTCATGACTATCAACTTTGGTATAGTAGGAGACTTCTCGTACAGTACACCCGTAGATTTCGGCTCTACTAGTGTATATTTATCATACTCATAAATAAATTCATGCCCATTGGCGGTGACAATCGATACTCTGTCACCAGGTACGATACCCTCACTTAACTGGGCTAGTACATTGTCATTGTTATGACCATATATGAACGTCGTCCCTCGCTGATTATTCGGCAAACTGGACATAGGCGCAAAATAAACCGCATCATCAGACAACGACCAACTATCGGATTCTTTTGTGTATACACCAGTCCTAACCGGTAAGTCGATACCCAAGCGTTTCATCGAAAATGATTTTGGATAACCATCTACGACCGCCATTGACACAATAGGGGATGTCCTTTGAACGATTGGCTGGGTTATTTTAGCTGTATTTAAACCACCGCCAAAGCCAATAATTATAAACATTAACCAGGCCACGAAATACAAGGATACCACCCTCAAAAAGAGTGGTGTCCTTGTAATTATCTGTCGTGGTTTAATCAAATCCTTCCCTCTACATTAAAGTTTATAAAGTTGCGACTTTTCTAATCGAAAATCCAATCATCGTGACTACTGACGCGATGGTCGTTAATACAATCAAGTTAGCCATCGTAGTGTCGCCGCTAGTTACTGGTAATGAGTTTGGTGTTGTTGTACTGTCACCAAGAACACTGCCCGAGCCACAATCAGTCGGAGCCGTGAATGTGTATGTCCACTGGTTGGTGGCTCCTTCTTTCAGCTCGAAATCTGCTTGTGCTACGGCAGTAACAGTAACTGTCGTACCGTTGGCAACCACGTGCTTGCCACTAGTGACGATTTTGCCATCTACCATGTAATCAACACCGTTGGTTTCTGGTATGGTGTAAAAGCCTGATAGACTACAGGTCGGTGCAGTGAATACTACCGCATCTGGCGTTACCGACTGAGCACCTAGTACGCAGTCAGTTGGCCTAGTGAATAGATGCGACCATTCGGCCACACCCTCGATCTCGAAGCCTTCTAGTGCCGTTGCTGTAAAGTTAATTGTTACTTCATCGTCCGTCACTGGGTAAGTGCCCGCAGGGGTCAAAACATCGTCAACCTTATATTCAACCCCTTCGACGGCCGGAATAGTGTAGGAACCATCTACATCACAAGTTGGGTCGACGAATATCACTGGATCGGGAACCACCGACTCGGCGCCCTGAACACAATCCTCATCGGATGGAACTGTAAACTCGTGTGTCCAAGACGTAGTAGCTGAATCATCAATGAAATAACCCTTATTAGCCTTGGCTATAACAGTCACCGTAGCATCAGACGTAACTGGGTACGAACCAGCCGAAACTGGGTCGTCGTTTATGTAATAGGTCACACCTTCAGTGCTAGGAATAGTGTAGCTTCCGTCAACGTCACATGTTGGATTGACAAAAGTCACAGCCTGAACCTCGTCAACCATAGTAACGTAGGTGCAGTCGTTGTCCCACATCGCTTGGCCTAAGTGAGTCCAGTTCAAGCCAGCAGCCGCATCTGTTCCCGCAATTGGCGGGATGATGTCGCCCCATTCAATATGGTCGTCCTTTAAGTTTTGAGCTACCGTCTCACTATAGGCTAATGGCCCTTTATGTTCATCGAAGTGGTCACCATTACCGCCGCTTCCATCGGTAGAGTTTTGATTAACTTGAATATTTTGGTATGGGTTATCGACAGCGTTTGCCCTATGGCAAATCATAATTTTTAACCCATTATCCTGCGTGGCGCCGACTATAGACCCCAGCGGCAGCAACACAGCTCCAACCAACAGCACTAAAAGCGACAGTGCTGTCGTAATTCTCTTATTCATCTTTTTGCTCCCTTCATAATAATCCTTGAAAAGTTTATTTATTATGTCGGATTTGGGTTTTATCGCGGCTGGTTTATATTTTTTCAGCCGGTTTTCCGTTCAAAATGGAGCGGTAGAGAGTTTGTCTTTTTGGTGATGTCATGAGTTACAACATTCCTCCTTTCAGACTTATTTACACTTTAATTATACTCTCATATACACTTGTAATCAAACAGGTCTAATGGTGTGGTGAGATGGCGAATATTGACTAAAATACCCTAAAGTACTATAATGGGGGTTAGAAAGATTGATTCTTTCGATAAACGCTTAACAATTGAGTAGTAGTGTAAGCGATGATACATATACCCATAATTGGACGCTTGGTATATGTGGAGCTAATAGCGTAACCGGGCCTACATTTTGTACGAATCAAACTAATCCTAGGCCCTATGTCTAGGATTTTTTATTTATAACATTACTGCTCCAACAATCAAGGGGGGAGAAGTAATGAAATCTCTACATTTTATCAAAAAAATATCTTTATTAGCCGTGGCTTTATTGCCACTGACTAGTCTATTGCTTACGCAGCCCGTCGGTGCCGTCGTTGCGACTAATATAAGCGTGGGTGACATTAGTACGCTGTCTAACCAACAGAGGACAAGCGCTGGTTTGGCGCCGTTATCGTATAGCGCACAATTGACTAGTGCGGCTTACTCCAAGGCCAATCACATGATTGCACTTAATTATTGGTCACATAACGGACCAGACGGATCAACGCCCTGGACTTTCATAAATGCCAGCGGCTATTTATACACTTCAGCAGGCGAAAATCTGGCCAAGGATTACAGTAGCTCGAGTGGTGTAGTGAACGGTTGGATGGCCAGTCCTGGACACAGGACTAACCTGATGAACGCTTCTTACAAAGATGTTGGCTATGCCGTGGTAAACGGCAATCTGCTAGGTTCACCAACTACCTTGGTAGTGGCAATGTATGGCACGCCACAAGCAACAACTTCGCCGGCCTCTGTAACCCAAAACACAACAACCAGCTCGGGTACAGCTAGCCAACAATCTGCGCCGACAACTAGCACAGCCCAGACTGGCGCAAAGATTGATGCCAAGGCCACCGAAGCCAAGACGGCCGACAGTGCAAGTAGTAAGAAAAATACTAACACAGCAGCCAAGAAGTCTAATAATACGGGTGAAGTAGCTGGGGCTACTTCAGATTCAGTAGCGAAGATACCTTATAAAAATGGTATTGATAAGACAAGCACAGTGATTATATCTGCATTGATTACCGCAGGTTTTTTGTTGATTCTGATTCGATACGCAATGATAAAGCGCGAGGCCAGTCGGTAGTTGATGTTAAAGGGGATTAATAGCGCTCGATAGCAAACGAGGCAGCGCCGATTTTGGTTGATATATTAATCTTTTTTGAATTTGTAGCGTAGTCGCTAGATTCATATAAGTTATCACTAACTTTAACCAAGTCGGACATGCTATTACTGGTTAATCCATTATCTGTTCGGACTTGAATACCGACCGATTTAGGTAATTTCAGGGTTACTGAACTAGCACCGGATTCGATCCTAACAGTGCTCGTCATTTGTTTGTCACCAAGTTTGGTCGTTATACTACTGGCGCCGGCGTTGATATTGAGCTCGTTCAAGATCACTTTGGATAAATCCAAGTCAATACTACTAGCGCCTGTGTCAACATTAAGGTCAACTGGTAGACTACGAGTCAGATAAATTTTCCAGCTATTTTTTACCGAGCCGAATATCCAACCAGTTTTTGAATCCATATCCATTGTTAGGTTAATATGTTGCGTATCACCAGAAACAGTACTGCTCTTACTAATTTTAGACGAATTGGTTTCCAGTCGGGATTTTACAATCTGTTTTTGGTTGACGCTGCTGACTATAACTTCACTGGCACCTGACTTAATATTGACGTCGACCTTCTTGACTGTATCGTTAGTTTTGTTGATTTCTAATTCATTAATTCTAACGCCAGGTGCACCAGGGTACGTATAGTTGCTAGTAGCCGCCCAACCGATTAATCCAACCGATATCACCGTGAAAGCTAGCATCACGATATTGCCGACAGGGCCATGACGAAAGAGCGTTGATAGGCCAAGTCCAATAACTAGCAGTGGCCACAGATGCCAAACATTTACGAAGTTAACATCTAACCAGCCGTAGCTGCTAGCCATGAATAGGCTGCCTACTAAAACTAACAATAATCCCCAGAATAGCTGTCCCGTATGCCAGACGCCACTGGTTGAGCTAGTCGGGGCAACGGTTTTAGCAGTAGTTTTAGCGCTCATAAGTCCTCCTAGCTATAATCAGTAGCCCGATTAGGATGAGTATAACAGGCCAAACGAAGTCCCAGCGGATATTGAATAGCTCGGGTATGAATTGACCTAATAGTAGCCATAGACCGACAATAATCAATCCGATGCCGACGTAGCTACGTGACCTAGAAACGATACGTTTATCGCGCAAGTCTTTACCTAGACTCTCTACGTTCTCGCTGATTGAGTCGGTTTTTTCTTTGTCACCATAATTAGCCGGCATAATGATAGCCAGGATTACGTAAATTGGTATGGCAGCGCCACCAGCAAAGGCAAGTACTACAAAGATAACACGCATCAGTGTTACGTCCATATCAAAATACTCAGCTAGTCCAGCGCAGACGCCGAAAATCTTACCTTGTTTAGGCAAGCGATATAATTTCTTTTTACGTTCAACCATGATTCCTCCTTGTTACATCTGTCTGAATTATATACCTATCGGGGGAGTTGTGACAAATGTAGTGACGGAAGTCTACTATTTTACAATCAAGGTATCTAATACCGACTCATAGACGGCCTTATTTATCTCTGATTGGCCGGCGACGTATTTGTATGTAACATAATAAGTGTAGCCATTTTTCACAAAAACTGTCTGATAAAATTGAGGTCCTTCATATGCAAATAAGTAGTTATAGGCGGTCTGACCATCAACGACTATTGTAGATAGTTCTTTGAAAAAACTATTACTTTGTTGCATTTGAAGCATTTTATAAACATCAGCAGTAGTCGTCTTGGGGTTAGTGGATTTATATATAGTGACAATAGCCCCTCTCGTTACATTGCCATATATGTCGCCACCATCAACCGATGGGTTTGGCTCCCGGTAGTTGTAGTCTGTAGTCTTTAGTGTTGCGACATCAGTTGCGTAAGTTTCCTGCTCTAAACTTGTTAGCCAGCCGGTTTTAGGATAGCTAAAGGTAAATTGCTTGTCTGAATATGTCAAATCAGTCTGTTTATCGGCGTCATTACTGGTATTGTTATTAGGGTCGGTGTTTTTATTAGCATCTTCAACCTTGGCAATATTATCTTTGTTCTGAATAAAGTTCTGATAAAACACAAAACCCAGCGTCCCAATAAGTGCTATGGTCAAGATTATAACCACAATGCCTAAATGAGCGAAACCAGATTGATTATTTTGTTTTTTCACGAGATGCCCCTTCGTTTATATTGCTATGATTTAAGCACGTAATCGATTTTCCAACAATAGATGCAGGTGTTTATGGTAATTAGAATTTAGTAACTTCCGTAATCGAGCTGGACCTTACCGACCAGTCGTCGTTATATTCAATCAATCCCTTGACGCAAATTCCTTTTAGTATTATTGGCAGGAATAATCGGTCAGCTGGCAAGAAGCGGTCGTAATCGAGGTCGGCTATTTTATACCAATCAATCTTTTTCATCTCATCGGTTTCTATTGGTTCGCCATCCCACTCAGTGGCGGCAAATATATGAACCACCATCTTTCGCAATATCTCATCCTCGGATGGGTTATGAAAAGTAATCTCACCTAGCTTCTGGGTGGTCTTTATCCTAATGCCAACTTCTTCCTCGGTTTCACGGATGTTGGTCCCCCAGATATCTATATCGGATGCTTCGACACGTCCACCGAAGCCGTTCAAGAAACCGGCACCAATTTTCCGCTGTTTTTCGGCAAGTAATACCTCATCACCACGGATTGGGAAACATAGCGTCGCTTCGGTATAGGTGTCGGACATGGGTATATTATAGCAGAGCTACTTATATAATATATGTTATAATATGGCAAATGTATCCTGAACTAAGCCACAATACAACCAACATTGAACCCACTTCCGAGCAACAGGTTAAGTTACCGGATATCCCATTCGAAAATAGAATAGCCGAATTAGGCCCTGATGACGGTTATATCAACGAATGGATGTCGATTGGTGAAATCGTGTTAAAAATGGATACCGGAAAAAACCATGATTCAGACAAAAGGCATGTCAGAAGACAGATCATAGACCTGGGTATACCACACATAGTTGACGAAGCTAAGAGTCCGAATCACTACCTATATCCACCTAAAACCCTAGAGTTATTATTATGTGAGCGTAAGTGGAGCGAGGATTACAGTCGACTGCCAAATCTTCTTGTTTTGGATGATATAGCGGATTTTATAGGCAGGTCACGGGGCTGGTCGGAAAAGACTTTATCAGATAGTGACAGCACACCTATTTATCAGCGTTGGGGATCACGGCTGGTTGCCTATTACAATAAAAAAGCAATTAAGTTTCTAAGGAATATTAATCTACAGACTCCGCTCGATAATGGTTGGTATAATTTAGGTGTTTTGGCAGAAGTTACCGGTGAGGATAGAGAATGGATACAGCGACGTCTAGACGAGTCTAATCTAAAACCAGAAGAGAGGCGTTCTTCATTGACCGGGAAAGTGTCGGATCATTTCCCCCCTGAAGCTCTAGATATCGTAGAGCGAGCAAAACAATTGCGGGCAGTTGCGGGCGGTGCGTGGTTAACCGAGGCTACTATTGCGTCGATTATGCCTACTTCCGGGACTTGGGTTCGAAGTAGACTATCTGATCGTTATAGCCACCTCGCAGAACCAAGGCAAGACGACCATCGTGTTACTAGAAATCACTATCCTCCATGGATACTTGACGAGCTGTTAGAGGAAGCGCTAAAACACGAAAAATATCCGCCAATGGAGAGACATTTACCCATATCGGTAGTTGCTAGAAAGGTCGGGCATCACGTACTGTGGGTTGAAAATAGACTGCAATTTATCGGAGCAGAACCCAAACTGCGTCGTGATGGTCAAAATAGGGTAATTGAATGTTACTCGCCACGAGTTCCAAAGCAGCTGCTAGGTTTGCCGTCAGATATACTGAAGAGGTTCAAGGATCTAGAAGTCTGGTTCGGGTGATTACTAATTGGTCGAATATAAGGATTGGGCAATCTCTATAGCAGTAGAATAGTATTTATTTGACATTGCATTGTTGATATTTTCCATGGTTTCTGTACCGATTCTATTGAGATTATTTGGCAAAATAGCTAGCATAACAGTCATATCATCATTAGTCTTTGGTGAAAAGACGCCCATACCTAGGCCACATGGAGTTATTCCTACGGCTATTTTTGCAGTGTCATTGTCGTCTTTTAGTACGCGTGCAGAATAGTTGTAGCCAACGTATCCATTATATTCATCGTTTAGGTACCATACCATAGTATATAGACTATAGCCTGAGTAGTTTTTTAGCTCAAACTTGTCTAACTTTCTAACATCGACAGGTCCGCAAACTCCACCGATACCCGATATATTTGTCCAAAGTTTGACCGTGATAGCGTCATCCGGACTCTTTATTTCAATTACATTGCCTTGGCTTTTGTCCGGGTTCGGGTTGGTGGTGTTTGCCACTGTCCAGCCATCCGGATATTTTAGGCCAAGTTTACTACCAGTAACACTGTCTAACACTGAGTTCGGTAGATTATCGGCAACCTCCGTGGTTTTATTATCTTTAACTGGCGTCTTATTCTTGTTAGTCTCTGACGAGGATAAATTAGTTTTCTTTTGTATAAAGTTTTGGTAAAACACAAATCCCAATGTACCAATTAAAGCCAGTGTCACTGCGATAGTTATAATTCCCAGATGCGCAAATCCTAATTGTCTTGTTTGTTTTTTCACGAGATGCCCTTTCGTAAATTTAAAGTTAACTTAATTAAATCAGATTTAAGAATCCAATACAATATAAGTAAAACTTAAGCTTAGCTTGTAAACTGCCCTCTGATTGTCTATTATTGACGATACTGCAACTTATTTTAAGTGGTGATATTGATTATTGTCATCGCCATTGTCTTGCCCGAATGTGGCAC
>DAISKS010000010.1:0-15388 GCA_036820845.1 Candidatus Saccharimonadota bacterium | reverse complement strand
CTATACAGAAGTTGGTTTTGCGATATTGGACGGTGAATTACAGGGCAAGTCGACATCATTGGTTGTAGCACTTTACGCAAAACCGATTAGTGTACAGGCATCGGGCGTCAAATCAAGTTTCATAAACTCCAATATTAACTCGCAAACTAATATATTCACTCAATTTGCAGTTGCAGCTCGATCATTTACTCCTGCTGCTGTAGTAGGTTTATTGCTAATTGCCTTAGCGGCATTCGTATCGACATCAGCGCATTTTTACCGGCATATGCTACCGAAAATGATGAAGAAAACCTGGAAACAGCACCATGGTTTATATAAGGCGCTTGGCTTCATGATATTCGCATTGGTGATTATATCAATGTATGGTGGTGGTCAGATTTAGGTTGTTGTCATAGTTAATCATATCTGTTATAATGTCTAAGATTAATTAATATAACAAGGATTTATAATGACAAAAGCAGTCGTTAAGGTCGGCGGAAAACAATTTATTGTCGCCGAAAAAGAGACCCTCCTGGTGGACCTCCTCCCTGAAGGTACAAAAGAGCTCAAGCTTGATGCGCTGTTGGTTATCGATGGTGAAAACACCAAAGTCGGCAAACCAACTGTTCCAGGTGTTGTAGTCACCGCCAAGGTTGTCGAAGATCTAGTAAAAGGTGATAAGATTCGCGTCATTCGCTACAAGGCGAAAAAGCGCGTTCACAAAGAAAACGGACATCGCCAAAAGTACAGTAAACTAGAAATCGTATCTATCAAATAGATGAAAAATTCCCTGGAAAACCAGGGAATTTTTTTGTGCTCATGCTATAATGTAGCGAGAGAAGAGGGAATATAAACAAAGTGTCGACAGTAATATCGGTCACCAATCAAAAGGGTGGAGTGGGGAAAACGACTACGGCTGTTAATTTAGCCTATTTTGTCGCTAAAGCCGGCCGTAGAACTTTATTAATTGATTTTGACCCCCAAGGCAATGCCACTAGTGGAATGGGAATTGATAAACAGTCATTGAAACACACTATGGCAGATGTGGTATTGGAAAAGGTAAGTCTGAAAAAGACGATATTACCAACTAAGTATAAAAATTTCTTTATAGCTCCAGCAACACCGTTACTGGCCGAGACCGAAGTGCAGTTAGCTAGTTCGGAAAGACGTTTTTCTCGTTTGAAATCGGCTATCGATTCCGTGGCTAATGATTACGATATTGTTATTCTCGATAATCCACCCAGCCTGAGTATATTGACAGTGAACGGATTGGCTGCTGCCAAATATGTTATTCTGCCAGTCCAGGCGGAGTTTTACGCACTGGAGGGTTTAGGGCAGCTACTCGAGACTATGCGCTTAGTTCGCAAGGGGATTAACCCGCTACTTGATTTGTTGGGTGTCTTGCCAACTATGATGGATTCCAGGACTACATTGAGCGGGCAGGTTCACGAAGAGATTAAAAAGCATTTCCCTGGTAAGGTTTTTGACACCGTAATTCCTCGTAATATTCGCCTAGCTGAAGCACCTAGCCATGGCTTGCCAATTGGTGCCTATGACAAATTCTCGAAAGGCTCCAGAGCCTATAAGTCGCTAACCAAGGAGGTGCTAAATCGTGTCGGCATCTAAAAATAATTCAGTCAAAAAAGGTCTGGGCAGGGGTTTTGAAAGCCTAATCCCGTCAGAATTGTTGGATGAATCGTTCGATCCCACGGCTTCACAAGATCAACAGGTTAGTGAGTTGCGCTTAGTAAAGTTAGAGCAGATAACCATTGATCCCGACCAACCGAGGAAACATTTTGAGCAAGAAGCCTTGGACGAACTAGCAGAATCAATTCGCGAACATGGCGTACTGCAGCCATTAATACTAGTGCCGAACAAAGATGGCTATCAGATTGTCGCCGGAGAACGTCGTTATCGTGCCGCCAAATTAGCCGGTCTAGACAAGGTACCTTCACTTATTAGAACTTTGAGTAATCAACATAAGTTAGAGATATCACTAATTGAAAATCTACAGCGTCGTGATTTGAATGTTATGGAGACTGCTACGGCTTATCTAAAATTGCGCGATCAATTCAATTTAACGCTAGAGCAAATCGGTAAACGAGTAGGCGATAGGTCTGTCAGTGCAGTTAGTAATAAACTGCGTCTTTTGAAATTACCGAAATTAGTCAGAGATTTATTAGTTGAAGGAAGGTTAACCGAAGGTCAGGTCAGACCACTGATTGGCCTTGATGATAAACTCGTCGAGAGTATCATTAGCCGAGTTTTGAAAGAGGACTGGAGTGCTCGTAAAATTGAGCAGTTCGCTGTTAATCTTAAAAAAGAACCAGTTAAAGCGGCAAAGACTAATAATCTAAAGTCACAACCATTCGACCAACAAATTAAAACTATCAAGTCTCATTTAAAAACGGAAGTTAATATCCAGGTAAATTCAAAGGGCGCTGGTCGTATAACAATTAAGTTTAAAAACGAATCTGAATTCGAGCGTCTAGAGAAGTTATTGAGCTAAAAAGCCCGAATTTTATCAATTGGAAATATCCTGAACGTCACTGGTCCTATGACATCGTATAATGGAATTGTACCAAGTCCGTTACGAGAATCGTACGAATATTTGCCTTCGCGGTGGTCACCAGATACGAATAATTCACCCTCTGGTACGGTAATATCTACGTTGCCGTCAGTAGGGGCACCAGGTTCGTTTTTGTTATACTTATCGGGGTCAAAACCGTCGGGGTGGGATTTATTGTAGACCTTATATTTGCCATCTAATAAAACAACCCTTTCCCTGGGCAGGCCGATAACTCTTTTAACGATATATTCATCGCTCAATCCGCTAGAATAGCGGGGGTTTCGAAAAACTATAATCTGTCCACGTTTTGGCACATAATCCTTATTCTGTAGCTGAGCTATAGTGGATGGGATGCGGTTTATTATCAGCCTGTCACCTGTAAACATGGTTTTTTCCATACTGGGTCCAACTACACTGAAACTACGGAAAATAAATGTGTTGATGAACAAGGTGCCTATTAGGACACAAAATACAAAGACCATAATGCTAAGAGCATCTTTTAAAAACGGGTGCCTCTTTAGATAGCTTGCTTTCACTTCGTACAACTATACACTTTTTGTAGTTATAAATATAGACGTAAACTTTATTCATATCTTTAAATTAATAACAAAATTAGCTATAATGGGTCGTATTATTTATGGATAAGAAACGCGCTTCAGTAGACGGGTTTGTACCGCGACGTGCCAACGTTAGTGGTCGGATTAATGATGCCAAATCATCGAATAGGCGCATACTAGGACGAACTAGTAAATCTAGCTCTAAAGTTGGCATAGCCGCCACAGATGGCGCAGAAAGGGTGCCCGCTGTCGCAATGCGTACCATCGGTCGTTCTGATATTGACGAGTCATTACATAACATCGATGAAAGTGGCGGTCACACTAATAAGAAGCTCGCTAGGCGTCAGAAACGTGAGTTGAAACGACTTCAAAAAAAGACAACCGGACATAATCGCAAATTCATAAAACGATTTGCTGTAGTTTTGTCGTTAATAATAGTCATATTTATAGGTTTCGTCGGTTATAAGTTTATTGTTAATGGCAGTAGTGTTTTTCAGGGTAGTATATTCGATTTTTTCCAGAATCAACCACTCAAGATGGATAGTAATGGACGGAGTAATTTCCTAGTGCTCGGTACTTCAGAAGATGATCCTGGTCATGGTGGTGCTGATTTAACAGACTCGATGATGGTCGTTAGTATTGATCAAAAAAATAAAAATGTATTGATGTTCAGTGTTCCACGAGATTTATATGTTGAGTACGGTGAGGCTTGTGTAGCTGGTTACGCCGGAAAAATTAATGGTTACTTTAGCTGTAGCCAAGACGGCACGACCAAAGAAGCAGAGCAGATTAGATTAAAAAAGACTCAGAAATTAGTAGGTGATATATTTGGGCTGGACATCCAATATGGCGTACATGTTAATCACACAGTTATAAAAGAAGCTGTTGATGCGGTTGGTGGTATTGATGTTGACGTTCAGGGTAGTAATGGTGCACCTGGTATATTGGACCGTAACTTTGACTGGCGTTGTCGGTATCAATGTTACCTAGTGAAATATGATAACGGAGTGCATCATCTTGACGGCAAGCATGCTCTATACCTTTCAATGGCACGCGGAGACATAGCGCCAACTTATGGCTTAGCTAATTCGAACTTCGATCGAGAGAAGAATCAGCAAAAGATATTGGTGGCGTTGAAGAATAAAGCCATGTCGACCGGCACACTAACAAATATTGGTACGGTTACTGCGTTGATGGACTCCTTTGGTAATAATCTGCGTACAAATATACAGACGGGCGAGGTTAGGACTATCATGGATGTCTTGAGTAAGGTTAAAACAAACGACATGCGTACGGTTAGCTTATTTGGCGAAAATGGTGACGGTGTAGTAACTAGTGGCCCTTATGGTGGCGCTAGTGTAGTTATGCCGTCGGCGGGAATTTTTGATTACAGCGAGATTCAGACTTTCATTAAAAAGAATTTGAATAATAATGCCGTAACGCGTGAGGCGGCCGAAATCGCTGTTTTTAACGGCACTAGCACATACGGGCTTGGTCAAGAGAAGGCGGATTTCTTGAGTGATAAAGGTTTCAATATCGTTAGTGTAAGCAATGCACCAGATGGTAAATATGCGAAAGTTACGGTATATCAGCTTGTCGAAGATGGTGGCAAGACGGCGGAAGAGTTAGCTAGTCTATACAAAGTTAAAGTAAAGAAAACCACGCCGCCATTTACGGTCAGTGGCGATATCAAATTTCTAATTATATTTGGAGACGGCACTAGCTAATCCGGCATCAGCCGGTGCGTGTTATACTAATTTAGTATGGAGTTTTTGAAAACAATAAAACGGCGATCGTTTCGACATGAGGTCGTTTATGTTGCGTTGAATATAGGTTTGGCAGTAGCTTTGACGATTATAGTTCAGACGACTAATTCAATTTGGTTTGCCTTGGCGTTAGTGATGATTGGGCTTTGGCGAGTTTTTGCCGTTAGGCCACGTTTTTGGGTTGCAAATATCAGGGCAAATATGGTCAATGCCATTGTCAGTTTTGGTTATGTAATATTACTGTATACTGCGGGTGTAGTGGGCATTAATGACAGTGCGACAATCATTGCGAGGATTATCTTGACCTTATTTTATATTGCGTGGTTATTAGTATTAAAACCTGGTTCAAAACGTATTAATATAGTATGTCAGGCTGCGGTCGCTCTCTTGGTTGGCACAACCTCCATCTATACCATCAGTTACAACTGGCCAGTATCTTTGGTGATAGCATTACTTTGGGTAGTTGGCTATTCGTCAGCTAGCCATGTTTTTGGTAGTTATGATGAAGAAGCCCACACCACATTCCTAAGTATCACGTGGGGTCTAGTGATAGCAGAACTTGGCTGGTTGGGGTACCATTGGACGATTGCGTACAGAATGCCGCTACTGGGTCATATTTTGGTTCCACAGATTTCTATCATTATGCTGTGTGTTAGTTTCGTCACTTACAAGTCCTATGATTCTTATACGAAACACGATCGCATTAGATTGAATGATATATTCTTACCACTATTATTCTCGTCGGCTATTATAGTCGTTCTGTTGTCAGTATTTAATAGTATGCAGAAATAATTAAGCCAGTATTTTGCGGAAGACTATAATATAGCCTTGTTTAGATATCAGTTTAAGCGAGTAGGATAGTGCCTCGTTCACTAGATCGCTGTGCTGACGGGGGTCGGCCTCAATAATTAAATAACCACCCAACGTTAAATGTTTTGGCGTTTGTTTCATCAAGTCAATTATTATTGATTTTCCGAAGTCATCGGCGAACAGAGCGTGCTTTGGTTCGTGATCGGTCTCGGTTGAACGGTCCCAAGATCTATCGACATATGGTAAGTTGGCTATGATAAAATCGAAATTCCCGGCCACTTCATTTAATAGGTCGCTATTTACAATCTTGACGTCAGCCAATAAATTAATTGCGTTGCGCGAAGCGACATCCAGAGTTTTTGTATCTATATCGACTAGGGTGACCTGAAGTTCTGGGAGTTCGAGTTTGGCTGTTATGCCAAGACAGCCGGTACCCGTACCGACATCAACTAAACGGCCGAGATTCTTGTTAGTTTTTGATATCTGCAACAGTCTTTCGATTATTATTTCCGATTCAGGTCGTGGTACTAAAGTATGTGGCGTTACGGTAAAGTTTCGGCCGTAAAATTCCTTTGTACCTGTAATGTAAGCGATCGGTATCCTGTGTAGTCTCAATCCTAGGTCGTTATTAGCCTTGGTTAATTCGATTTTACTAATTTCATTGTCTGGGTGCGCGTGGAGGTAGGTGCGGTTTTTACTTAGAACATTAGATAATAATATTTCGGCATCTAGGTTGGCTGAATCAATACCTAGCGACCTTAGCTGACTTGTGGCGTTCTCGAGCCACTCTTTAATTACTGGCATTGGCAGCGGCTAATTCGCGTTCATAGTTTTGTAGTTGCTCGATAATATCCTGAATGTCACCGTTCATTGCGCCTGGTATATTACTACGTGAATATCCAATGCGATGGTCAGTTATTCGATCCTGAGGAAAATTGTATGTACGAATCTTTTCCGAGCGGTCTCCTGAACCTATTAGGCTACGGCGATGCTCGGTTTGCTTTGCCTGTTCAGCTTCGATTTTTTGCTGAAGTAGGCGACTGCGCAGAACGCTCATGGCTTTATCTTTATTCTTGAGTTGTGATTTTTCATCCTGATTTGTCACAACCATGCCGGTTGGTAGGTGAGTGATGCGGACGGCGCTGTCAGTAGTATTGACGCTCTGGCCACCGTGGCCACTGGCGCGATAGATGTCAATTCTTAAATCCGCTGGATCAATCTGTATGTCTGTCTCTTCGGCTTCGGGCAGGACGGCAACAGTAACAGTACTAGTGTGAATACGACCAGCCGATTCGGTTGCAGGTATACGTTGGACTCGATGGACGCCGGACTCAAATTTCAATTTGGAATACGGTGCATCACCCTTAACCTCAAATATAACTTCTTTGTAGCCGCCAGTATCATTACCACTTTCGCTCATTAATTCGGTTTTTAGGCTGTTGGCTTCACAAAAACGCAGATACATACGGTAAAGCTCGGCAGCGAATAAGCTGGCTTCATCGCCTCCAGCCCCGGCACGTATTTCTATAATGGCATTTTTTTCGTCGTTTTCGTCTTTTGGCGCTAACATAGCGAATAAGTCATTTTCAATATTATCAAGCTGGTCTGAGATATCATCGACTTCTTGTTTGGCCATGTCGGCTAGTTCATCGTCACCTCTGGCTAGCTCCTTAGCCTCAACTAATTGATCATCTAGCTTCTCGCGTAAAACAGCTTTTTCAAGAATATTATCCAACTCTGTTAAGCGTTTATTTTTGGCAGTAAATTCCGGGTCGGTGTAGGCAGAAGGAGAGGATAGGAAATTAGTCAGCTCGTTTTTCTCGCGCTGCAGGTCATTGATATTGATTAAAATTCTGCTCATTTGTTTTTCCTAATTCATTGTAACAAAAATGAGGCTGCCAATATACGACAGCCTCATTTTAATATCGGATTTATTCAGAGGCTTGCTGAGATTTCTTCTCGCGTAGAGCTTTGGCTTTTTTAGCCTTACTAGCCAACGCTTCTTTGCGGGCTTCGGCAGCGGCAAACTTAGCTTTGAATCGATCGACGCGACCTTCGGTGTCGATAATCTTTTCTTCGCCGGTAAAGAATGGGTGAGAAGCAGATGAAATGTGCACCTTTACTAGGGGATACTCATTGCCGTCTTCCCATTTAATAGTTTCTTTGGTCTGCGCAGTCGACTGTGTCAAAAAGGCAAACCCAGCCACGTCGTCGCTAAATACGACGGGACGATAATCGGTTGGGTGTAGGTTATTTTTCATAATCTGGACTATTGTATCTGTTTTTAGATAAAATGTAAAGAGTTGCCTGAACAAAGATCATAGCAGCCAGCCATTGAAAATATGTCGTTTATAAGATATAATTGGGCGGTAACAAAATATAACGAAACAACTCATGCGATAGCTCCTGATAAATAATCGGACGTATGGGTGAAGAAAAAGGAGTTTAACAATATGGCAGCTAATGTCGATATTAAAGCCCTGTTTGAGGCAGGCGTACATTTTGGTCACAAGACCAGTCATTGGAATCCAAAAATGGCACCTTACATTCACAGTAAGCGCCAAGACGGACATATCATCAACCTAGAAAAGACCGTTGACGGTTTGAATGCAGCGTTGCCATTCCTAGAGAAGGTAGCGGCTAGTGGCAAACAAATTCTATTTGTCGGTACCAAGAAGCACACAAAAGATATCGTTAAAGAAGTTGCTTCATCAATCAATCAACCGTATGTTACCGAAAGGTGGTTGGGTGGTATTCTGACTAACGTAGCTACCGTTAATCAGCAAATCAAAAAACTAAAAGACCTAGAGCGACGAATGGTTTCGGGCGATTTAGAAAAGCGCTACTCAAAGCTAGAAGTCCAACGTTACCAAGAGGAAATTGAAGAACTTAATATCAAGTACGGCGGCATTAAAGACCTAAATGGTCGCCCAGGCGCACTAGTCGTTGTCGATGTTATTGGCGATGTTAATGCCATCAAAGAAGCAAAGACACTAGGTATTCCAGTTGTTGCGTTAGTCGACAGTAACGCCGATCCTTCAACAGTTGACTACGTAATCCCGGGCAACGATGACGCTATCAAGGGTGTTCGTCTGATTTTGGACTATGTCAGTGCAGCTGTTTCGGTTGGTAAAGGTGGCACTAAGACCACTTCAAAAAACGAAGAAGTTAACGAGGAGAAATAGGGATGGGTGTATCAATTGACGACATTAGGAAACTAAAAGAGCTATCAGGTATCGGTTTGACTGACGCTAAGGCCGCTTTGGTTGAAGCGGAGGGTGATTTTGACAAGGCGCTTGAAGCTCTACGCAAAAAGGGTCTAACTAAGGCCGAGAAAAAAGGTGACCGCGAAGCTCGCCAGGGCTTAATTGAAAGCTACGTGCACGGCGGACGCATCGGTGTCATTGTCGAGGTTAACTGTGAGACCGATTTCGTAGCTCGAACTGATAATTTCAAGCAGTTCGCGCATAATATTGCTTTGCAAGTTGCTTCAATGGCGCCAAAATACGCTAGCGAAGATGATATCCCTGCAGAGGAAGTCGAACGAGTTCGCAAAGAAGCTGAGGATCGCGTCAAAGCCGACGGTAAACCAGCTGATATTGCAGCCAAAATTGTCGACGGGCAGGTTAAAAAGCATTTCGAAGACAAGGTTCTAATGAGCCAGACTTACATCATGGACGACAAGCAAACTGTTGCTGACTATGTAAAAGAGAATATTGCCAAAACCGGTGAGAACTTGATTATTCGTCAGTTCCGACGTCTTGAACTTGGCGTTACCGAATAAAGTAACTGTCACAAATAAAAATAACTACGCATAAAGCGTAGTTATTTTGTTACAATATAGATATATGTTTGATACGAAACCATACGAAGAAAAATTCAAAATGACAGTCGACCATTTTGAAGACGAACTAAAGAAAATTAGAACTGGTCGTGCACATCCTAGCCAGCTAGATAGTATTAAAGTCGAGGTATATGGCACCATGATGCCTATTAACCAAGTGGCCAATATTACCGCTCCAGAGGCACAATTACTACAAGTGACTCCATTTGATCCGGGCAATATTAACGCTATAACTGCCGCTATTCGAGCAGACCAAGGCCTGGGTTTCAACCCTAGTGATGATGGCCGAGTCGTCAGAGTGCCGGTCCCGGCTTTGACCGAAGACAGGCGTAAACAACTTGTCAAACAGGTTGGCGAGAAAGTTGAAGAAGCCAGAATAGCTATGCGTGGCGTGCGACAGGATGCATTTAAGGATGCCAAGCGCATGAAGGATGCCAAAGAGTTGTCTGAAGATGATGTCAAACGAGTCGAGAAGGCTATTGATGACGAATTATCAAGGACAAACTTGCACATTGATGAAATATTTAAGTCAAAAGAGAAAGAAATCCTAACTATCTAATGCAAAAAGCGCCAAAACACATCGGTTTTATTATTGATGGCAACAGGCGATGGGCCAAAGAGCACGGCCTGCCTGCTTATGAGGGCCATTTGGCGGGCTATAATACCTTACAAGAATTAGTTTTAGATATCTTCAAGCGCGGTGTTGAATATATATCTGTTTATAGTTTTAGTACCGAGAATTGGAAGCGAACTACTGAAGAAGTCAATCATCTTATGAAGTTGGCTTTAAAAATATTTACTTCTGACGTGACAATTCTAGAAAGAAACGATATTAAGCTGCGAGTATTAGGTTCACGAGAAGGGGTCGACGCAAAGGTTTTGAAAGCCTGGGATGAAGCCGAGGCAAAAACGGCTGGTAATAAATCTGGTACTTTAGCGCTTTGCTTTAATTACGGTGGTCAAACCGAAATTGTCGATGCCATCAAGAAAATCATTAATTCTGGCGCACCGGCAGACGATGTATCCGTTGATATGGTTGCACAAAATTTGTATGCACCCGAAATACCACCAGTCGACCTAGTGGTTCGAACGAGTGGTGAACACCGAATATCGAACTTTATGCTATGGCGAATTGATTATAGCGAACTAGTATTTTTAGATAAGAAATGGCCAGATATGAAAAGTAGTGACATAGATCAGGTAATAAAAGAATATAATAATAGACATAGACGGGTAGGAGAGTGATGGAACTTTTATTAGGAATTATAGTGGGCATATTGGTTTTAGTAGTCCTGGTAGTATTACACGAATTAGGACATGCTATTGCCGCCAAATCTAGCGGTGTAGTGGTTGAAGAATTTGGAGTTGGTTTCCCGCCCAAAGCCTGGTCAAGAAAATTAAAGGACGGCATGTTACTGAGTGTCAACTGGTTGCCGCTTGGCGGTTTTGTGAAGCTAAAAGGCGAATACGATAGCGCCAAAGGAAAAGGTGACTATGGTGCGGCCAGTTTTTGGAATAAAACAAAGATTTTGTTTGCCGGCGTGATGGTCAATTGGCTATTTGCTGCAATCCTGTTGTCGTTTTTGGCGCTTGTGGGTATTCCAAAAGTTTTAGATAATCAATTCACGGTTCCTAGTGACACAAAAACAATTAGTCAGCCGGTCGAAATTGTCGGTCTTAAAAAAGGCTATCCCGCTGAAAAGATAGGTTTAAAAACTGGTGACAAAATTATCCGCTTTGCGGGTAAACCCATCCCTGATGCCGCTAGTTTAATACGTATATCAAAAGAGAATCGTAGTCGAACCGTTAAGGTAGTGTATAGTCGGGCGAATAAAGAATATAGTGTTAATGTAAAGTTGCTAGATCAACCAGAGGGTGTATTTGGTGCGGCCCTAGGTCAGCGACAATCAGTTCAGGCGACTTGGTCGGCTCCAATCGTTGGTTTCGGCACCGCTGGTCAGTTTACGATACTAACGCTGCAGAGTTTAGGTGATATGTTGGGCAACCTAGCAAAGGGTGTTTTCATGCAATTTAGTAGCGACCAAAAGGTGCGACAACAAGCTTCTAGTGATTTAAAGAGTGTTGGCGACAATGTAGCTGGTCCTATCGGTATATTAGGTGTTATTTTTCCTTCCGCAACCCAGGCTGGATTAGTGCACCTGACCTTTCTGACGGCTATTATTTCACTGTCACTAGCTGTTATGAATGCATTACCTATACCATCGCTCGACGGCGGTAGGTGGTTTACGATGGCATTATTCCGTCTGCTTAAGAAAAATCTTACAAAAAGACGTGAAGAAAGAATTCAGACAATTGGTTTTAGTATATTAATGGGCTTAATATTACTGGTAACGATAGTCGATGTGGCGAAGCTATTTTAAGCGCCGACTAAACCTTATCAATAGACGCTACATCTGGCTTTTGCTACCAGCCTGGGTAATCATTAGTTTCTACACGGCTCACTTGATAGTCTTCATACCGCTTTTTTGCCTAAAGGCTTTGGGTGTCCAATTTAATGTAGTTAACGAAGTCTTGGTTAATGCGATCATTGCCGTACTAGTTTATCTAGTTACCTTGTCGATCGCTATTTTGTTACCTAGGCTAATCAAGAGAAGGTACGTTAGCAAAGCAGCGTTAGGGCTAGGTGATTTACCGACATGGACTGATATAATATTGGCTCCGGCTGGTTTTATTGTATATATGATAATATCATCAGTTTTATTAATGTTGGTTATCAACGCAGTACCTGGATTTAACGCTAACCAACCACAAGATGTCGGATTTGATAGGTTAGTTAACTCGTTTGAGTTATTGCTCGGATTCGTGACGCTGGTCATCGTGGCTCCGATAGCTGAGGAAGTTTTATTTCGGGGGTTTCTGTACGGCAAGTTACGACAATATCATCCCATACTTATCTCGGCTACAGTAACTAGTGTCTTGTTCGGTTTAATTCACGGTGCTTGGAATGTAGCAATTGATACTTTTGCATTGAGTATTGTGCTATGCGCATTAAGGGAGATGACAGGTAGAATATGGGCACCTATTCTGTTGCATATGGTCAAAAATGCCATTGCTTTCTATATACTCTTTATTTCTCCGTCATTATTAACTACACTAGTAAGATAATTATGAGAGTAAGCAATTTATTTACTAAAACATCAAAGACTCCTCCGGCTGATGAGGTGGCAAAAAATGCCCAGTTACTAATACAAGCGGGCTATATCTATAAGGAAATGGCGGGGGTCTACACATATCTTCCACTGGGTAAAATAGTACTAGACAAAATAATTCAAATTATCCGCGAAGAAATGAATGCCATCGGTGGAAATGAAATCAGCTTGACAGCTTTGCAGGCTAAAGATACTTGGGAGGCATCTGGTCGCTGGGACGACAAGGTCATGGACGTTTGGTTCAAAACTAGATTAGCCAATGGCAGTGAAGTCGGCTTAGCACCAACGCACGAGGAGCCACTAACCAAACTAATGAAGGATTTCATCAAAAGCTATCGAGATTTACCAGCATATCCTTATCAGTTCCAGATTAAATTCCGTAACGAATTGCGCAGTAAAAGTGGTTTGATGCGTGGACGTGAATTTTGGATGAAGGACTTATATAGTTTTAGCCCCGACCGTGAAAGTCATGATATTTTCTACGAAAAGGCTGCCCAAGCTTATGAAAAGGTATACCAAAGGCTTGGTATAGGCGACATAACCTATAAAACATTTGCTAGCGGTGGTAGTTTCTCGAAATATAGTCACGAATTCCAGACTATCAGCGAAGTAGGTGAGGACAATGTGTATATTCATGAGGCGAAGCGGATTGCCATTAACGAAGAGGTATATAACGACGAAGTTCTAAACGATCTTGGCATTGAAAAAAGTGAACTTATCGAGAAAAAAGCGGTTGAGGTTGGCAATATATTTACACTGGGCACAAAGTTCTCTGATGCGCTTGAACTTAATTATGCCACCGAAGATGGCAGCACACACCCAGTTTTTATGGGTAGCTATGGTATCGGACCGAGCCGTATCATGGGATTGTTAGCGGAATATTTTGCCGATGACAAGGGACTGGTTTGGCCGGAGAATATAGCACCATACAAGGTCTACTTGATTAGTATTGGCGGTGAAGAGGCAAAAGCGATGTCAGATGATATTTATAAGGTACTAACTGATGTTGGCGTTGAGGTGCTGTATGATGATCGTGATGTTCGCGCTGGTCAGAAATTCGCCGATAGTGAGCTAATGGGTATACCATATAGTCTTACTGTTAGCGATCGTTTATTAGAAACTGGTAACTTCGAACTATGCCAACGCAAAAATGGTGAAAAAAAGCTGTTGACACAAGACCAACTGCTTGCTACACTAAGCTAATGTTATAGCATATAAAACGCTATATATGGTGTTTAGTAAAGTGCGATAAGCACTAAACAGGCGAGGATATTAAACTATGAAAAAAATGTATCAGATTACTATAAATGGCAAAAAAGAACTTGAGAATGAACTCGAGGCGTTGATTGGCCGTCGCAGTAGCGTGGCTGACAAGATTGCCGAAGCTCGAGACTTTGGCGACCTTAGTGAAAATGCTGAATATGATGTAGCACGCGAAGAACAGGGTATTATTGAAACTCGAATTGCTGAAATCGAGGACATTCTTTCCAGCGCCGAAATCATTAAAAGTAGTGGCAAGTCAAAGGTTAACTTGGGAAATATTGTTGAACTTAGGTTTGGCAAAAAAACTGCTAAATATACAGTTGTTGGTCCAGTTGAGGCAGATCCGCTTGAGGGCAAAATCAGCAACAAGTCACCTATAGGCTCGGCTATATTTGGGAAAAAAGTCGGTGACAAGGTTGACGTCTCTACTGCTAAAGGTAGTGTCTCTTATGAAATTACTGGCATAGCCTAGCGGTGGTTAGGCCGATTCAATTACATCGGTTATGTTATAATTAGCCAATATGGCTACACTAAAAGATTTTCGTGACGAGCGACTAAGGAAACTTCAAGAATTACGGAGCAAAGGGCTTAATCCTTATCCAGCGAAGGCAAATCGCACACACGAGACGGCGTTAATCGTCGAACAGTTCGATTCCCTTAATGGCAGCAATGTGACGGTTGCAGGTCGGGTTATTAGTATCAGGAAATTTGGTAAGATCGCTTTTATAGTTATTAAAGATTTTAGCGGTCAAATTCAGCTATTCTTACAATCCAGCATTCTGACCGAGGCAAATCCGAGCAGTAACCAACTGAGTATCAATGAGCTCCCTTTACTCGATACTGGCGATTTTATAGAGGCCACCGGCAAGGTCATTAAGACCAAAACTGATGAAATATCTATTGAGGTAAATAGTCTAAGACTACTAACAAAGTCGTTGAGGCCTATGCCTAGCGCAATTGACGGTTTTACCAATAAAGAAGAGCGTTTAAGGCGCCGTTATGTCGATATAAACGTTAACCAATCGGTTCGTGATCGTTTTGTCCGTCGTAGTAAATTCTGGCAGGCGACACGCGATTATCTGAACCAAAATGGTTTTCTTGAAATCAATACACCAGTTTTAGAACATACAACCGGTGGTGCAGATGCGACTCCGTTTGTGACTCATATGGATACCCTAGACCAAGACTTTTACTTGCGTATTAGCCACGAACTGCCACTTAAGCGATTAATTGGGGCGGGTTATGAAAAGGTTTATGATATTGGACCAAGATTTAGGAATGAAAATTACAGCGACGAGCATTTACCCGAACATATAGCTATGGAATGGTATTGGGCATATGCTGACTGGCGTGATGGTATGCGTTTTATGACGGATATGTATCGTGAAGTTGCTCAAAAAACGTTTGGTTCTTTGCAGTTTAAAATAGGC
>DAISKS010000009.1:0-15787 GCA_036820845.1 Candidatus Saccharimonadota bacterium | reverse complement strand
TATCACCACTAATATACCGGGGCAGGTAAGTTAGCATTAACTGGTTGCTGAGATTTATTAGTTTTGTGGTTAGGGTGGAATTATTGTCGTCAGAATTTATTTTAAGGCTTTTTTGAGTTATTAATTTACCAGTATCAAGTGTAGGCTCAATTACCATTAGGCTGACGCCAGTTTTTTCTTGGCCACTCAGAAGTGAGAAGGTGATTGGATCAGCCCCACGCCACTCGGGTAGCAAGCTGAAATGACTATTAATGATACCTAGTTCAAAGTAATTGATGACACTCGCGGACATTATTACACCGTAATCAACCACGATACCCAGTCGGCTTGATGGCTTTTTATCGAATAATAGTTGGTCTAGTTCGGTCTTATTGCTGGCAAAAATGGTCGGAAGGCCTATTTTTTTGGCAAGTGCTTCAACTGGTGCTATTCCTTTGTGATGTGATGGCACCGCCTTAGTAAATACTACTTCAATATCGAAGTGCTCAGCCAGGAAGGCGAGAGATTCGGCGGCAACTGGTCCGCTACCAAAGAATACTATTGTTTTTGATGAATTTTTCATAATCCAATGGAATAAGTTCGCCTTTGTTGTCTAACTTAAAGAATGCATCTGCTTCATCTTTGATATGGTCAATAAAGACGATGCCGTTTGTGTGGTCGATTTCGTGCTGTAAAATGCGCGCCAGAAAACCATCGGCTTTGAAGCGTACCTCGTTACCATCGATATCTTGGGCCTTGATTCTAATCTTGGAGTTTCGCGGAACCAATCCATAAATGTCGGGGACGCTTAAGCAGCCCTCGTAGTCACTCGTAATTATGCCTTCGTATTTAATAATCTTTGGGTTTATTAGTGCAGTAAAGTCAGTAGCGGATTTGTCGTCAAAATCGCTACGTACGATGACGATTTTATCAAGATAGCCAATTTGTACGGCCGATATGGCGGCGCTAATTTCGTGAGGACGCGATTCCTCCCACTTTAGTACTGCCGTCTCCATCTCATCGATAATCGAACGAACTCTATCATCAACCTCGACTACTTTAGCCGACTTTTGTCGAAGTTTGGGGTTGGGTAGGGAAATGATTTCAACTATTTTCATTACGATAATTATACCAGAGGTGACTACAGTAGGCTAGTAGGGTCAAGCTCGGATTGCCAATGCTGTTTCGGCACTAATTTTAGGGCCTGTTGTAGGTACTGACGTTTTTTGCTTTTTAGGACTATCTGCCACCGGTAATTATCACCAAGCCTTTCATAAAAAGCTGGCGTTGGCCCGAGAACTTGTATATTGGCACCGAACTTTCCATTGATGGTAGCGGCTAGATCACGACTACTTTTTACAGCGGCTCGTTCGGTTTTATAACTACAAACCACTTTGGCTAAGTGTACAAAAGGCGGGTAATTACCTTTTTCGCGTTCATTTAACGTATGGCTATAAAACGATTCATAATCTTGATTTACACCGTAAATAATACTTGGATGGCTAGGCTGATAAGTCTGTATAATGACGTTAGTCTGGTGTTCATTGCGTCCAACACGCCCGACAACTTGAGATAAGAGCTGGAAGGTTCGCTCGTTGGTACTGTAGTCTGGCATAGCTAGACCAGTGTCGGCTTGGATAACTCCAACTGTTCTAAGGTGAGGTAAGTCCAGGCCTTTGGCGACAATCTGAGTTCCAATGGCGATATCAATTTTACCATCGTATAGATCGGTATATTGTTTATCAAGTGCCTCATCTGCCTTATTGTCAGCATCGAAACGCGCAATTCGGGCTTTTGGGAATAGTTTAGTTAGTTCGGTTTCGATAACTTTTGTACCGACACCTTTATGGATAATATCTGTGCCATGACATTTTGGACATGATGTTGGTACTGTGGCGCTGTAGCCACAAACGTGACAATTTAGGGCGTGGTAATCGGCGTGGAGGGTGAGTGGAATAAAGCATCTAGGGCACTCGGCGTACCACCCGCACTTATTACATATCGTCACATTGGCGCTTCCACGCCGATTATGGAATATCAAGGTTTGCTTACCTTCTGCAAGAGTTTGCTCGATTTGATTTATTAGTTGTTTTGATATGAAACGATGACTGAAGTTGTCCAGTTTAGTCATATCAACAATAGATATAGAAGGTTTTAATGTACCACTCACAGCTTTTTGGGTTAATTTGAGGATTGGCATTGACGACCGCTCAGCTAGGTAACTATCAACTACGCTTGGTGTAGCACTACCCAGTAAGACAGTCGCGCCATGTAGCTTACCAAGTACGCTAGCTGCCCTAATGGCCGAGTAGCGTGGTGACTGCTCTTGCTTGTAACTCGGTTCGTGGGCTTCGTCGACTATTATCAGACCTAGATTGCTAAACGGTGTAAATAAAGTAGAACGAGGCCCTATAATGACCATTGGTTTATCTTGATTTAGTGCAGTCTTCCAGGTTAAATGTCTGGATGACTCCGTCATTTTGGAATGACTAACTATCACGTCAGCGAAACTGTTTGAAAATTCAGAGACGAGTTGGGGTGTCAGTGATATTTCTGGGACCATCATAATCACTGACTTCCCACTATCAATGGTCTGTTTTGCTAGTTCAATATAAACTGCTGTTTTTCCAGATCCAGTGATACCATTAAGCAAATATGTACCGGGACCGAATTTTGCCACTTGCCGTAATACATCACCCTGTTCTCTATTGAGTAAAATATTTATTCGATTTCTAACAGATAGCGGACTACCGATATCCCTTTGCCTGCGCTTTTTCTTGATGCCAGAGGGAATTATTGTAGAAAATACGTTAGCCAGAGGAGAGTTGTAATATTCACCCATCCATATAGCTAGATCGACTAATTGCGAGGGTAGAGGTAGCTGTTCGATGGTACTCTGTATAGATTTTGTCTTGAACGATGGTTTTTTGACTTTTTTGACTACTATTCCTGTAACCATTTGACTGCCTAATTCAACGACTACTATCTGCCCAACTTCCAAGCTATCCTCATATGAATAAGTGAAAGAGTCGCTATCGACTCGAGCTATTTTTAGTGGGGCAACCTCATAATAAAACATACTGTTAATAACAGTATAACTGTTTTTGTTTCGAGAGTTAAACTGCTAAACTGGTGATATGTATTTTGAAAGCCGTGGGCAGGCTGGACAGTTGTTAGCTCAAGAGATAACCGAACAGTATCGCTATGAAGACTGTATTGTTGTCGCACTATGTGACGGCGCTGTATTAGTAGGCGAGCAGATCGCCGCTAGTTTACACTGCTTGATAACAATGCTACTAGTTGAAGAGATACAGGTGCCGGGCGAAGGAATGGATTTCGGTGGTGTGTCTCAGAACGGTAATTTTACCTATAATGGCATGTTTTCGGCGGGCGAGATAGAGGAATACACAACCGAGTATCACGGTTACCTTGAACAAGAGAAGCGGCAAGCATTTCAAAAAATCAATCGTTTATTGGGTGATGGTGGCATAATCAGCAACGATATGTTGCGCGACCGAGTGATTATTTTGGTATCTGACGGCTTGGACGATGGTTCTTCGATTGATATTGCAGCTGATTTCTTAAAACCGATTAGAATTAAGAAGCTAGTCTTTGCAACTCCAGTTTGTAGTATACCGGCAGTCGATAAGCTTCATATTATGGCCGACGAGCTTCATATCCTTGATGTAAAAGAAAATTATATGGGCGTAAATCATTACTATAACAATAACAACATTCCTTCTCACGAAGAGACGATAGCGAAAATAAATCAAATTGTTACCAACTGGCATTAATTTTAGCGTTGCATATTGTTGTAAGATTGTGTTACGATAATGTAAAGCGAAACTGGATTTAAGTAATAAGGGAGACTATGTTAGACGTTTTCATTACATCTCGGGTTAGGCGTAAGATTGTTGTTGTCTATGCCAAATATCCTGATTTTCATACCCATGTCAGAGGTCTAGCCAAACTAATCAAAGAAGATCCAGGTAATATTCAACGCGAACTGAAGCGTTTGGAAAAGGTTGGTTTTCTAACTAGTGAGAAACAGGGCAACACGAAAATTTATTCGACCAATAAGCAATTCCCAATTTTTAAAGAACTACAAAGTATCGTTATAAAATCACAGCAACAAGCTGGTCGCCCAAAGCGTACAACACCTGACCTGACATAATGTCACTGTTCGAAGAAATATTGACTGCTCGCGGTTTGAATGGAAAAGCCGGAGCAGATTTTTTATCACCTGATTATTCAAAAAGCTACGATCCATTTTTGTTGAATGATATGGATACTGCCGTAGGCAGACTAGTCTGTGCGCGAGACAACCAAGAAAAAGTTACTATTTATGGCGACTACGATATCGACGGCATTAGCGCAACGACGTTACTAGTAGATGCATTACATAGTTTTGGTTTTGAGAATACCGACATCTATATACCTAACCGTTTCACTGAAGGCTATGGTCTATCAGGTGAGGCAATTAAGAAACTAGCCGAACAAGGCAGTAGTCTTATTATCACAGTTGACTGTGGCAGCAATAGCGTTTCGGAAGTTGAGTTAGCGGCTAAACTAGGCGTAGATATTATTGTAACTGACCACCATGCTATTACTGGTAATTTGCCTGAATGCGTAGCTGTCATCAATCCTAGTCGACAAGATAACCAATATCCTTTTCAGGGCTTGGCTGGTGTTGGCGTTGCTTTTAAGTTAGTGCAGGCGGCGATGACTAGAATACATGGCATAGAGGACGGCCACGAGAAATGGTTACTTGATTTGGTCGCTTTGGGTACTATTTGCGATGCCGCTGAACTAATAGATGAGAATCGCGTACTCGTATATTGGGGTTTGAAAGTGCTTGCTAAAACAAGGCGGCCGGGACTGAAGGCCTTAATGGCTATTTCTGGCGTCGAGCCATCAGAGTTGAACGCCCGTTCCATCGGCTTTTCCTTAGGTCCAAGGATGAACGCGGCTGGTAGGCTAGAGACAGCTATGCATTCACTAAATTTACTAACGAGCGATGATCCGCTTGATTCACTTAGTAATGCTGAATACCTGAATGACTTAAACAGGAAGCGTCGCGAAGAGCAGGACAAGATATTCAAAGAAGCTTCTGTCATCGCCGAAGGTTTTAGTGGTGATAAAGTTTTAGTTCTGGCTGGGAAAAACTGGAACCATGGCATTGTCGGTATCGTAGCGTCCAAGATTATGGAGAAATACAAGAAGCCTACATTTGTTTTACAAATAATGAACGATGAGACGAAAGGCTCTGGACGAAGTTACGGAGATTTTAGTGCCATCGACGCGATTGATGCCAGTAGGGAATGGCTAATAAAAGGTGGTGGCCATAAGTACGCCGCCGGAGTTGGTTTATTAACTAAAAATATTGATAATTTTAGAAAAGCTCTTAATGATTACTATAGTAAACTGAAACTAAAGAACCAGCCTGATCTATTATTACCAAAAGTGGATGTAATAGCACGGTTTGATGAATTGAAAGTAGATCTTATCAATCAGATTGCCCAACTCGAACCATTTGGTAATGGTAATCCGGAACCGATTCTGCTAAGTAAGGACTTAACGGTTCAGGACATTAGGTTTATGGGGGCTGATGGTCAGCACGTTAAAATTACCTTGTCGGACGGCAGTAACGCAGTTCAGTTCATATCTTTTAACGCGCCTGATAAATTTCGAGTAGAATTGGGAGATAAAGTTAACGCCACTTATAGTGTAACTCTAAATGAGTGGAGAGGCGTTAAATCGGTCGAGGGTCGGTTATTACACCTAGACCCCGTCAAATAGAAGTGACGCATGTGTATTGTATAAATTAGTCGTCTCTGTTAAAATACTAACAATATGGTACAAGTTATTAGAAAAGACGAACGTGAGGCGAACGAGAATATTATCCGTCGCTTCAACCGCAAAGTATTACAGAGTGGCGTATTGGCTGAAGCTAAGGCTGCTATGCGTTTTGCAAAACCAATTTCAAAACCGGAACGTCGTGCAAAAGCGATTATCCGCAAAGCCCGCAAGGCAGATAAATTAGACAAAACGCGCATGGGACTTCGCTAGAAGTGGCACTGAAAGACAAAATTAATGACGATTTAAAAGCCGCTCTTATGAGCGGCAATCGTTTTACCGCTGAAGTCTTACGTGGCTTAAAGGCTGTGATTTTAAATGAAGAGGTAGCTCAAGGTAAACGAGATGATGGCGTTGACGATGAGACAATCGAAAAATTAATCGCTCGCGAAGTAAAAAAACGTAACGAGAGCGCTATTTTATATGTTCAGGCTGGTCGAGAAGAACTAGCAGAAAATGAAAAAGCCGAAGCCGAAGCCATGTCGGTTTATCTACCAAAGCAATTGACGGATGAACAAGTGTCAGTAGTTGTTCGACGAGTTATAAGTGACAGTGGTGCTAACGGTCTTGCCGATATGGGCAAGACAATCGGTGCAGTAAAGAGCGAGCTTGGTAATACCGCTGACGGTTCGGTAATAGCTAGACTTGTAAAACAAGAGTTATCAGAGGGATAGGTATGGTTATATTTTTTGGTCCCGCCGGTTCTGGTAAAAGCGTGCAGGGGCAAATGTTAGCATCAACTCGTGGCTGGAATTGGATTTCAGTCGGTCAATTAATTAGGGATGCAAACGATACAGAACTGAACGAAATTATGGCGACTGGCAAGTTGATCCCCAGCGCTATAACAAATCGATTAGTTGACGAGAAGCTTGCTAACCTTGATCAGAATAAGGTGGTTGTGGATGGTTATCCACGCGATCTCGAGCAAGCGGAGTGGCTAATAAAGCAACATCAGGCCGGTGTGCACGAAGTTAATCTAGGCATAGTGTTCGACGTACCACGCGAAGAGCTGATTTCTCGATTAGAGAAGCGAGGTCGGTATGACGACACTGCGGCGGCAATAGAAGAACGGCTGTGTGTTTTTAACGATAGCGTAAAACCAGTTATTCAGTATCTTATAGATAACGGTATTGTCGTAAAACATATTAATGGAGTTGGTCCGATTGAAGAAATTCATAGTAGAATTGTAGTAGAGTTAAACGAGTTGAACTTAGTATGAAGTCTGTCCAGCCTTTAAAAACCAACACCGAGATTGATGCGATGCGCGAGGGTGGTAAAATTCTCGCCGGCATAATGGATGGCATAAAAAACTACGCCGACGTAGGGATGAGCGAACTTGAAGTAGCTGATTGGGTTGAGCGCGAAATTAAAAACAGTGGCGCAGTGGCGACCTATAAAACACCAGAAGTCAATTTCCCTGCAGTTATTTGTATATCAGCTAACGAAGAAATCGTTCACAGCATACCGACTGATTACAGATTTGAAACAGGTGATGTTGTTAGCTTCGATTTAGTTATCACATATAAAGGTATGAAGGTGGACAGTGCGTTTACTATGGTCATCGGCGAGAACCCGAAAGGGGCTAGTAAGCACTTATTGAATTACACCGAACGCAGTTTATACGCTGGTATTGATGCTATAAAGGGTCCTACTAGGACAGGCGATATTAGCCACGCGATTGAGGCCGTGCTGAATGAAGGCGGGTTAGGTGTTATCCGTGACTTAGTCGGCCATGGTATTGGTCATAAAATGCAGCAGCCACCAGAGTTGCCTAACTATGGCCGAAAAGGCAGCGGAGTCTTGCTTGTTCCAGGGGATACGGTTGCGATTGAACCTATGGCAACACTGGGCGGTGAATCTATCGTCACCGAGAGTGATGGCTGGACTATTAGTACTAGGGATAGTAGCCTGGCGGCACATTTTGAGCATACTGTATTGGTTACCGAAGACGGTGTCGAGATATTAACTAGACTGTAATAACACTGGCCAAAAAACCACATAAGCGCTATACTCGGGAGTATGCAAGAATCTACTTCTAAATACGCGGTGGGTATAGATATCGGCACTACAACGGTTCGTTGTGTCGTGGGTCACATTGATAGTATCAACGGTACGCCAACTATAGTAGGCGTGGGCGTGGCCGAGAATAGCGGTATGCGCAAGGGTAACGTTGTTAATCTAGATGGTCCAGCCAAGGCAATCGACGATGCTTTAGGTGAAGCAGAACTCATGAGCGGTTATCAAGTTGACTACGCAACCATCAGTATTAATGGTACACACATTTTGAGTACTCAGGCTGACGGTATGATAGCGGTCGGTAGTGCTAATCACGAGATTACTAAAGAAGACCTGGCTCGCATAGAAGACGTAGCTACTGTCGGTAAAGTGCCGGCTAATCGCGAGATTCTAGAAGTAGTTCCACACGCTTATAAACTTGATGGTCAAGACGGAATAAAAAACCCGGTTGGCATGACGGGTACTCGCTTAGAGATTGATGCCCATGTTGTTTCGGTTATGTCACCTAATTTAATAAATCTTGAAAAAGCAGCCGATTCAGCCAAGGTTGCGCCACGTTCAATTGTTATAACTGGCGTTGCGGCAGGTAAGGCTGTATTGAACGAGCATCAAACCGAAAATGGCGTTGCAATTATTGATATTGGCGGTTCAACAACTAATATTGCCATTTATGACGAAGGTGATTTACAGTTCACGTCGGTACTACCAGTAGGTGGTATCAATATAACCAATGATTTAGCAATCGGCCTCAAGACTGATTTGGATATCGCTGAAAAAATTAAGCTCGAGCACGCTAGCGCGTTAATTCGCAAAGAATCAGCTGGTGTCAGTATTGAATATGATGGTAAGATACACAGCTTTATGACTAATGAAATCGACGATATCGTTGATGCTCGCCTCGAAGAGTTATTCGAGTCTATTAATGGCGAATTGAAGCGTGCCGGTCGTGCCGGTCGACTACCAAGTGGTGTAGTTTTAACTGGCGGTACAGCCAGCCTGGTTGGTATCTGTGATTATGCCAAGGAGTCGCTAGGTTTGTCTGCCAAGATAGGTGTGCCTGGTGGATTTGCTGGCGTAGCTGACAATATTAGTCAGCCACAATTTGCAACCGCCGTCGGTTTAATGTTGATCGATGCTGAATATGACGGACCTAGACAAAGCGTCAAGGCAGGCGGTAAGAACAAGTTATTTGAAACCGGTGTTGGCGGTGTCCTATCAAAGTTAATTGGTCGTTTCCGTATCTAGCGTTTTTTAAGCTAAGTGATATACTATAGAGTGAATAAGCAATATTGGAGTAACTTATATAATGCCTGAAGTAAAACCAAGCGATGTACAAACCTTTGCCAGTATCAAAGTCGTCGGAGTAGGCGGCGCGGGCTGTTCTGCAATTAATCGTATGAAAGACGCCGGTCTAACTGGTGTGCAGTTTATTGCTATGAATACCGATGCCCAAGCTTTGCATAACAGTAAAGCTGACATAAAACTACACCTTGGTAACTCAACGACTAGAGGCTTAGGGGCCGGAGCTGATCCATCGGTTGGTGAGTCAGCTGCTATCGAATCTAGGGATGAGATAAAAGAAGCTTTGCGTGGAGCAGATATGGTTTTTGTTACAATTGGTGCCGGTGGCGGTACTGGTAGTGGTGCTGGTTATATTGTGGCCGAAGAAGCGCGTGACCTAGGCATACTAGTGGTTGGTGTTGCCACTAAACCATTTAGTTTTGAGGGTGAGAAAAGACGTCAAAATGCCGAGTGGGCGATTACTCAATTAGGCCGACACGTTGATACACTCATTACAATCCCTAATGACCGTTTACTACAGACAATTGACCGCCGTACGCCACTACTTGAAACATTTAAAATTGCCGATGACGTTCTACGTCAGGGTGTTCAAGGTATTTCCGAACTTATTACCGAGCACGGATTAATTAACCTAGACTTTGCCGATGTCCGTGCAATCATGAGTAACGCTGGTTCGGCGCTTATGGGCATCGGCCGTGCGAGCGGTGATGATCGTGCTGCTCAGGCTGCTCAGCAAGCCATAGAATCGCCGTTAATTGAAGTTTCTATTGATGGCGCGAAAGGTGTGCTATTCAATGTTACTGGTGGTTACGATATGAGTATGAGTGAAATTCAAGAAGCTGCTGAAATAATTACTAGCGCTGTATCGCCAGATGCTAATATCATCTTTGGTGCAACGCTAAAACCAGAGATGGAAGACGAGCTGATTATTACTGTTATCGCAACTGGTTTTGATTCCGCATATTTCCATGCTCAGGCAGCTGATTTAGGGGATAAAATTGATGAACCAAAACCTCATTCTGTGAATGAAGAAACCGTCAATGATATCGATATGAACCTTGATCATAGTGAGGCCAAATCGATTTTTAACGAAGAAAACGAGCATAATATTTGGAATCAGACGATGGATGACGACGAGGCTGATACTCCTTCATTCCTACGTAGGCGCAAAAAGCACAAAAAGAACAAAGACGGGGAGTAGTCGATGACAAAGTATAAGATCGGTGACAGCCGAGTGATAGAGTCACGCGAGGTCAGTGATGGTGTAACTATCCGTCGCCGTCGTGAATCACCGGATGGAAAAAGATTTACAACCTATGAACGGGTTGAGCGACCGAATTTGGCAGTTGTTAAGAAGAACGGTGTACGCGAACTGTATGACCGTGATAAATTGTCGATTGCCATCAAACGGTCGGTTGGTAAATTCTTTGTATCAGAAGTAGAAGTCGAGGAGATGATTGCTGAGATCGAGAACGCTCTATATGCTTTAGGCGAAAATGAAATTACCTCTAAGCAAATTGGCGACATTGTTTTAGACGAGTTACTGGCTAGGAATGAAGTCGCCTATGTTAGGTTTGCTAGCGTTTTTCACAAATTCAAGACACTTGATGATTTTGTGAAGATACTGGAACAGCGTCGCGCCAATAAGGAAGAAATTAAGAAATAGATAAATATGCGAGTAGTGGTGGTATACAAAGACGGAACTGATTATTCAAGGACGGTGTCTGATTTTTTGCGTGATTTTGAGCACCAAACTGGCCACATTCTTGAACTGATGGATCCTGATAGTCCTGAGGGAACGCATTTCTGTGAAACATATGGAATCGTCGAGTACCCAACAATTATCGCGCTCAGTGACAGTAGTGAACTGCAGAATAGCTGGAGCGGGGTACCATTACCAACAATAAACGAGGTAAGCTTTTATGTTCAATAAGTTAGTAAACTATTTCACACACAAAGATAAAATTATACGTGATAACCGTTGGATTTTCCTTAGCATGTTAGTTGGTGCATTCCTAGGACTTATAGCAGCCTTTGTGCTTTCGATTGATGCGTTCGAACTAGCTAAGAATCCCAACGTTATACTGAGTTGTAGCATTAATTCAATTATTGACTGCGCAACTGTTGGTAAAACTTCATACGCATCGATGTTCGGTTTTCCTAACAGCTTCCTGGGCCTAATAGCCGAATCGGTAGTTATTACAGTCGCGGTGGCTGGCTTATCAGGCGTTAAATTTCCACGCTTATTCATGTTTGCTGCTCAGATATGTTACACACTCGGTTTTATCTTTGCATACTACCTGTTCTATATCGGAGTGACCGTCATCGGTGCCGTCTGTCCATGGTGTTTCCTAGTAACCATAACAACAACTTTTGTGCTATTTTCAATCACCAGATACAACATACGCGAGGGCAACTTATACCTTCCAAAAGACATCTCGAAGAAAGCCAAGCAGTTTATCGCCAAGGACTACGATAAACTATTGCTAGCTACGTTGATATTTGCCTTGTTTGCGACACTTATTCTAAAATATGGTCGCGGATTAATCGGATAATTTGTATTTTACGTTTGTAATTAGGTATAATACAACCTAAGGACATCCCTATGGGTGAGCGACTATCAATCGCGAAGTTCTTCGGAAGAAATTCTCTTACGAGAAAACTAGACCCGGACGGTATCGACCCGACAAAATCGAAAAGTAAGCGCTAAGAAGAATCTCTTTTTAGAAACTGGATGGTACCGCCCTGATGGGTTCCAGTGTCTACGAAGGGATTTTTATTTTGAAAGGATAAAAATGGTGAAATTTAAAGCTAATTCCAGGCGTCGAGCAATCGAATATGAAAAAGACATTGTTCAGCAGTGGAAGGATAATGGTACTTTCGAAAAATCGGTCTCAAATCGTCCAATCGAAAACTCATATGTATTTTATGATGGGCCGCCATTTATCACTGGCGTACCACATCACGGTACATTATTAAGTAGCGTCGTGAAGGACGCGGTGCCACGTTACCAGACTATGAAAGGCAAGCGCGTCGAGCGACGCTGGGGATGGGACTGTCACGGTTTGCCAGCCGAAAACTTTGTCGAGAAAAAACTAGGTATTACTGACCGACATGATATTGGTACTAAAATTAGCTTAGCTGATTATATTACGACCGCCCGCGAAAGTATGGTTCAAACGAGTGGTTTATGGGAAGACACGGTTGATCGGATTGGTCGCTGGGTTGACTTTAAGGGCGCCTATAAAACCATGGACAAAGAGTATATGGAATCAGTTTGGTGGGCTTTTAAGACTCTTTACGAAAAGGGTAAGATTTACGAAGGTGAACGCGTACTGATGTACGATACCCAATGGGCAACACCGTTATCAAAAGCGGAAGTTACCATGGATGCTGGCGCATACGTAGAAGTAACCGACCCAAGTGTTTATGTGAAGTTTAAACTTACACCAGAATCAATCGGTGAGTCCACGAAGAAGTTAGGTTTGCCGGTTTATTTCTTGGCTTGGACTACTACACCATGGACATTACCTGGTAATACTGCGCTGGCTGTTAATGCAGATACAGATTACGTTGAAGTGAAATTGAACGATGAGATATTCATTCTAGCTAAGGAATTGGCCGGTAAGATTTTAGTAGATGACAAAAAGCAACCACTAACATACGAAGTTTTACACGAGTTTAAAGGCTCAAAATTTGTTGGTAAGACTTACAAACCATTGTTCGCCGACAGGGGCGAAAAAGCTCATATGGTGTGGTGCGCTGACTATGTTACTACGGAATCGGGTACGGGGATTGTTCACTTAGCACCGGCTTATGGCGAGGAAGACTTTGACTTAGCAAAAAAAGAAGGTGTTCCGGTTGTCCATGTGCTAGATGAATACGGAATGTATACAGAAGGCGATTGGCAGGGCGAGAATGTATGGGCAATAAACAAGACCATAGCCAAGACGTTATTAGAGCGTGGTGTGGTTTGGAAAATTGACTATATCCGTCACGAATATCCACATAACCCTCGTACAGGTAATCGCTTGATGTACCGGGCGCACCCAAGTTGGTTTATGGATATCGATGGTCAGCGCGTACAGATGCTTGAGGAAAATAACCAACACATTAACTGGTTCCCGGGCTATATTAAAAACGGTCGGTTTGAAAAAACTGTCGAGACTGCTCCCGACTGGAACTTATCGCGTGACCGTTTCTGGGCTACGGCTATGCCAGTCTGGAAGGGTGTCGACAAAGATGGTAACGAACACATCAAGGTTATAGGTAGCTACGACGAGCTGAAAGAACTGAGTGGTGCTGAACTTGAAGATTACCATCGTCCTTGGGTAGATGATATTACTTTTGAAATTGACGGCGTGAAGTATTCGCGTATCGACAAGGTGCTAGACTGCTGGTTTGAGAGTGGTAGTATGCCTTTCGCTCAGTTCCATTATCCGTTCGAGAACGTCAAAAAGTTCGAAGACAACTTCCCGGGCGACTTTATAGTCGAATACGTCGGTCAGGTGCGAGCATGGTTTTATTACGTCCATACTGTCAATGTTGGTTTATTCGGTCATAATGCCTATAAAAACGTTATTGTAACTGGCAATATTCAAGGTGATGACGGACGCAAGATGAGTAAAAGTTACGGCAACTTTACTGACCCAAATGAACTTATGGATAAGTTTAGCGCCGATAGTTTACGCTTTCTGATGCTATCAAGTCCGTTGCTGAGCGGCGAGGACTTTAGTCTGCACGACAAAGACGTCGGCGATGTGGCACGCAAATTGACTATGATTTGGAATATGTATGACTTCTTTACGATGTATGCCGAAGTCGATAAATGGGAGTTTGATGGTAACCTGGTTGACCCTTCGCCTGATTTAGATAATCCGCTTGATCAATGGGTTGTCAGTAGGATCCATCAATTAACCAAGCACATCGAAAGCTGCATGGATGTTTACGACATACCTAGCGCAATGAAGCCAATCCTGCCGTTTATCGAGGATGCCTCTAACTGGTACGTGCGTCGTAGTCGCCGTCGTTTCTGGAAGTCGGGTGATGATAATGATAAAAATAACGCGTATCGTACCCTGCATTATGTATTAGTCCAACTAAGCATGGTATTGGCACCGTTTACGCCGTTTCTTTCGGAAGAGCTGTATCAAAAACTAACTAATGGCGAGAGTGTGCATCTGCTAGATTGGCCAGCGGTGGGGCATATTAATGAATTAGTAGTTACGGATATGGAAACAGTTAGGGAATATGTAAACCATGGCCTAAGTCAACGAGCAAGGGAGGGCGTTAAAGTGCGCCAACCATTGCCAGGGATTACAGTTCCAAAACTTGGCCAATTTATAAACTTCGAGGATATCTTAAAAGAAGAATTAAATGTTAAATCGGTTGTAGTCGGCGACGAACTTGGCCTGGACCTGAATATCACACCAAAATTAAAGCAGGAAGGTCTAGTGCGCGAAGTCATCCGTCATATCCAAGCGGCACGCAAAGATGCCGGCCTAAATATTGACGATAGAATTAGCCTCAACCTGTCTACTGAGTCCGACGAAATAAAAAGCGCAATCGTTGGCTTTAACGACCTTATAAAACACGAAACGCTAGCGATAGATATTTCCGGCGGACAGTATTCTTATAGTGGTGAAGTTAATATAGACGGCGAAAAACTAACAATCGCGCTTCAAAAAGCACAGTAATCTACGGCATTGACATATTATTGCACTTATGCTATTATATAAGTATAAGGTACTAAAATAAAAAAATGACGCTATTAAACCATCTAATATTTCAGCCAATCGATACCGATGCGGACGATATTCCTGTTAATCATCAACATGAAGAAGATATCAATCTGAATGACCAGGTTGACGAAGCCGAATTAGAGCATTACTGGGATCGGGTAGTAGACGACCTGCACCAAGATCCAGAGTGGTTTACCTTTGCCGAAGACTAGGCTGGCCGGCTTAATATTCGCTTTTACTCATTAATTGTTATAAGATATTGTTATCGTGAAAGCGAAAACAAATATATCACCAAAGCCTGGAAATTTGCTTAAACGAGCCATAAATACATCCAAGTTGGCTTTGGTTCCGCATGCAAAAAATAACTACATACCACACCTGATTAGGGCCCGAGGTATCGTTGTGTTGATATCGGCAGTAATTGGTTTGCAGTTGGCGTATAACGGCATCGCAACTGGGCAGGTACTGGGTCGTCAGACCTATGTTACCATTTCATCATTATTAGAACAGACAAATCAAAGGCGAACTTCGGTTGGATTGGGCGGTCTAAAACTAAATGAAAAGCTAAATAAAGCAGCTTATTTAAAGGCTCAGGATATGTTGGCGCGTCAGTACTGGGCGCACGACGCACCAGACGGGACACCACCATGGAAATGGCTGGGTGACGTCGGTTACCAATACGATGAAGCGGGTGAGAACCTAGCCAAGAATTTCTCTTCAACTAATGGCGCTATGGAGGCCTGGATGAATTCATCAACACACAAGGAAAACATTCTTAATTCTGACTATACAGAAGTTGGTTTTGCGATATTGGACGGTGAATTACAGGGCAAGTCGACGTCATTGGTTGTAGCACTTTACGCCAAACCGATTAGTGTGCAGGCATCGGACGT
>DAISKS010000008.1:0-16593 GCA_036820845.1 Candidatus Saccharimonadota bacterium | reverse complement strand
TGGATGGACTCCAGACTAATTATGGTTTAAAGAACAAGACTTCAGGATTAGCTTATTATTCTGGTACGGGGTCTAGTAGCCAACTAGGATTCACCCCCAGTCCCGGTAATGTTATTGACGTAGTTGTAAATGGTGATGATTATTGTATCCGAGGTTATAACCCAAACTCCAATAAGAAATCAATTTGGGATGCCTATACTAAGGAGTCGAGCCCAGGAGTATGTAACCTCTTACCACCATCAGTCGCTGCGGGCGGTTTCGCCGTAGTCGCTATTGGAGCTCAGATATGGACAGCTCAGAATATCAATAAGGGCACAATGGTTAGTTCACCAACTGCTATGGATGGATCAAATGGTATTGAGGAAAAATACTGTTACGATAATATAGCTAGTAACTGCACTACCTACGGCGGTTTATATACATGGGATGAAGCGATGCAAGGCTCTACGACCGCTGGCGCTCAGGGCATCTGTTATTCAGGCTATCACGTACCGACCGACGCCGATTGGCAGACGCTCGAGTCTTACCTAGGTATGTCCGCCGGTGAACTTGGCAGTGACAATGCCTGGAGGAGTAGTGGTGGCGTCGGTACTAAATTAAAAGTAGGCGGTAGCAGCGGTTTTAACTCGAAACAAGGCGGTTTCTACGGCGGAGGTTTCCAATACCTCGGTTTAACTGATTCCACGGGAGTTGGTGGTTATTGGACGAGTACAAGAGTGACTTGGTTTATGAGTCAAGTTCCGGTTAATAGGATCGTCGAAGGGCCAGTACCAAGTGTCTGGGTTGGTAGATTCCTTGGCGACATGATGGGCTATGGTGACCATATGTCGGTCAGGTGTGTGAAAAACCCATAATAATTACTCAAGTTGTATAATTATTACATGACCAAAACTTTCTTTTTCTACGACCTTGAAACTAGCGGCTTGAACCCACGCTCTGACCGTATCATGCAGTTTGCCGGCATTAGAACAGACGCTAGCCTGAATATCGTTGGCGACCCTTATAATTTACTCGTGAGGCTGAATGACGATACATTGCCTAGCCCTGAGGCGGTTATGGTGACCGGTATAACACCGCAGAAAACAGTCGAGGATGGTATTAAAGAGGCTGAGTTTGCGAAATTACTGTCCGAAGAGGTATTTACACCTGACACAGTAACTATAGGTTTTAATAGTATTCGTTTTGATGATGAGTTTATCCGCCACTTGATGTGGCGTAATTTTTATGACCCATATGAGTGGAGTTGGAAAGATGGTCGTTCCCGCTGGGACTTACTCGACGTAGTTCGAATAACTAGAGCGCTTAGACCAGACGGTATCGAGTGGCCGTTTGACGATAAAGGTGCGCCAACTTGTCGACTAGAAATGATAACCAAAGCCAATAAATTAGACCACAGTAAGGCGCACGATGCACTGAGTGATGTAGAGGCATTGATAGATGTCTGTAAAATGTTGAAAGATAAACAGCCACAAATATTTGATTATCTATTCAAGATGCGTGATAAGAATGAGGTGAAGAAACTAGTAAATCTGGAATACAAGCAACCTTTTGTCTATACGAGTGGCCGATATGATTCCCAATATAATAAAACAACCGTTGCTTTTCCGCTGACGAGTGGCAGGAATGGCAATGTGGTGGTTTATGACCTTCGCTACGATCCGTCACCATTTCTGGATATGCCAACCAAGGAATTATCAAAAATAATCTACGCCTCTTACGAAGAGCGACAAGCAGATGACTACGTCAGATTACCAGTTAAAGAGCTTCAATATAATCATACCCCGGCGGTTGCACCAATTGGGGTTTTAGAACAGAGTGATGGCTGGAAGAAAATCGACCTGGATGCGACCGTTATTGCAAAACATAAAACCGCCTTATTATCGTCACCTGCGTTTGCTGAAAATATCAGAAGTGTTTTTGAATCGCGCAAGGACTACCCTAAGACCGCTGATCCCGAGGGCCAGTTATATGATGGCTTTGTGCCTGATGTTGACAGGCTAAGAATCGAGACAGTTAGAAATGCTAGTGAGCGTGAATTAGCTGACTTTCACCCTGACTTTAACGATGAACGTTTGAGCCCATTATTACTGCATTATAAGGCTAGGAATTATCCAAAAAGTCTATCCGAGGACGAGGTTCTAGAATGGGAAAAATGGCGTTCTGGCAGAATTACTTCTACTCTGCCTAGCTTTATTAAGTCTTTACAGAAATTAAGTAAGACTAATGACGAGAATACCCAGTTTATTTTACAGGAATTGCAATTATGGGCCGAGAGCATAGCACCGTCAGAACTTGAAGTCTAGCCTAAGGGACTGGAAAAAAATGTCAAAATAGAGTATAATCACCGAGATATGCCAGAGGTGATTAAAGTAATTGGTGCTCGCGAGCACAATCTAAAAAACGTTAGCGTAGACATACCGCGCGACAAATTCGTGGTTATTACGGGTTTGTCGGGTTCTGGTAAGTCGAGTCTGGCTTTCGATACGATTTACGCTGAAGGTCAACGTCGCTATGTCGAGAGCTTGTCGAGTTATGCGCGTCAGTTTTTAGGATTGATGGAAAAACCGGACGTAGATCAAATCACTGGTCTCAGCCCTGCTATTAGTATCGACCAAAAGTCGACTAGCCATAACCCGCGCAGTACAGTGGCAACTGTTACAGAGATTTATGACTATATGCGTTTATTGTTCGCGCGCATCGGTGTGCCTCACTGCCCGATTTGTAATGAGCCAGTCCAGCGTCGTACACCACAGGACATAATTGATGAAATAATCAAACTACCTGACGGCTCGAAAATTATTATCCTCGCACCAATTGTAAAGTCTAAAAAGGGTGAGTTCGCACACATACCAGAGCAGTACTCTAGGTCTGGCTTTGCTCGTGCGCGAGTAGACGGCATAGTATATGCACTAGACGAATTTCCGACGCTCGATAGAAATTACAAACATGATATTGAAATCGTAGTTGATCGTATCGCTATCTCGTCTGATATGCGCGGTAGGTTGAGTCAGTCGGTAGAACAGTCCTTGGCTATTGCTGACGGATTAGTAGAGGTGCTAAATAGCGAAGACAATACAATTATAAGTTATAGCCAACGCTACGCCTGCGTAAATCATCCTAATGAAGAGATACCAGAGCTAGAACCTCGTCTGTTCAGCTTTAATGCACCACAGGGTGCCTGTTCGGTATGCACAGGTCTGGGAAATAGACTAGAAGTTGACCCAGAATTAGTACTAAACCCCAATCTTACAATTGCCGAAGGCGCGATTCGGCCGTATAACCGCGTCAATATAGATGCGTGGTATATGAAACGTTTAAGCGAAGTGGCCAAAGTGCATGGTTTTGATATTAAAACTCCAGTTAGGGATTTATCAGAAGAACACAAAAAGCTAGTCTTATATGGCACTGGCAGTCAAACTTACGAAGTACAACTTGGTAATGGTAGAATGTACGATGCTACCTATGAAGGTGTCATACCGAACCTAGAAAGACGCCATAAGGAAACTGACAGTGATTTTATGCGCAAGGACATCGAACGATTCATGCGCGAAAGAAAATGTTACGCCTGTCATGGTGCTCGCCTAAAGCCTGTCGTTTTAGCCGTCACTATTCACGGACTTAATATTGTTGACGTCTGCAGCTTAGATATCGATAACGCGCTCGACTTGTTTAACGATAATTTGAAATTGAATGAGCAAGAGTCTTTTATCGCACAAAAGATAATCCAGGAAATCGTTGCTCGCCTGAAGTTTATGAGTAATGTTGGACTTAACTACCTCGAATTGAGCCGAGCTGCCAACACCTTGTCCGGCGGGGAAGCTCAGCGCATTCGTCTGGCGACTCAGATTGGCTCTGGTTTGCAAGGTGTATTATATGTTTTAGACGAGCCTTCAATCGGTCTTCACCAGCGCGACAATCATCGCCTGATTGAAACACTAAAACATTTGCGTGACCTGGGTAATACAGTCATTGTAGTTGAGCATGACGAAGACACAATTAGGCACTCTGATTATCTAATCGACATTGGTCCAGGAGCAGGTAAGCATGGTGGACATATAGTGGCGCAAGGCACACCCGAAGAGGTAGCAAAAAATGAAGACAGCATTACAGGACGATACTTGGGCGGGTTGGATAAAATAGACGTACCTAAAAAAAGGCGTACAGCCGTCAAGGATCGTGACTTAGTAGTGCATGGCGCCAGGGAAAATAACTTGAAAAATATTAATGTTCGCTTTCCGCTAGGAGTTATGACAGTTGTTAGTGGAGTAAGTGGAAGCGGTAAATCAACACTTGTTAATGATATCCTGTCCAAAGAATTATCAGCTCGGTTAAATCGTGCACAGACTGTGCCCGGCAGACACGACAATATTGAAGGTATTAATCTGCTGGATAAAATTATTGTTATAGACCAGTCGGCAATAGGTCGAACACCACGCTCTAATCCGGCAACCTATACCGGCGTATTTACTGCAATCCGTGAACTATTCGCCTCAACTCCGGAGTCAAATATAAGGGGCTACAAAGCCGGCCGGTTTAGTTTTAACGTCAAGGGTGGTCGTTGCGAAAACTGCCGCGGTGATGGTGTAATAAAAATTGAGATGCACTTTTTGCCAGATGTCTACGTTACTTGTGATGTATGCCACGGTAAGCGATATAACCGTGAGGCACTAGAAATTAAATATAAAGATGTGAATATTAGCGACGTACTTGACATGACAGTCGAACAGTCAGCCAAGTTTTTTGAGAACATACCATCAATTGCCAGGAAGCTAGATACGTTAGTGGAAGTTGGCTTGGGCTATATCAAGTTAGGTCAACCGGCTACGACATTTAGTGGTGGCGAGGCTCAACGTATAAAATTAGCTACTGAATTATCACGTCGTTCAACTGGCAAGACTCTATATGTACTTGATGAGCCTACTACTGGTCTTCATAGCGCGGATGTCAAGAAGTTGCTATCGATTCTCGACAAACTAGTTGATGGTGGCAATAGTATGATAATTATCGAACACAACCTCGACGTTATTAAAACAGCTGACCACATTATCGATATGGGTCCCGAAGGCGGTATGGGCGGTGGTAATATCGTAGCCGAAGGTACACCCGAGGAGGTCGCGAAAATTAACTCATCATTTACCGGTCAGTATTTGAAAAAGTTGCTTAAGTCAGCTTAGTATTATTCAATAAAATTCTGTCAATCAAGATTGTGATACTGAATACTACTAAGCCTAATCCGAACGAAGCAGTTACATCGGTCAGCCAATGATAACCTAAATATAACCGACTTAGGGCTACCAGTGTCGATAAGATCAAGGCTATCGTCAACCAACCGTAATACTTCACCCGTTTAAAATCACGAGAATAAGCGAGGTAACCTAATAGAAGCAAGAATACAACTGCTGTCATAGTGTGGCCTGACGGAAATGAGTAATCCAATTCGAAAGGCCTCATCATAATTAGTTGTGAAGGACGTAGATTAGCAGTCTCTATCTTCATGATATAAGATGTCATAGTTGATATGGCCATGCCAAACACTAATACAGCAGGACGCAAAACTTCTTTCTTGGCGATAAACCAGACTGCTACTATAGCGGTAATCATTAGAACTACATAGCTACTACTAAAAATAGTAGTTACGGCAACAGCAAACGCGGTTGTGGCGTCATTTCTAATAGATAGCATGAAATCCATGACTGGTTGGTTCAATGGAAATAGCAAAGATTGATTTATAAGGCTAAATAATGCCAGCGCGAATATAAATAATCCGGTAGTAAAACTAACCAATGATATAACAACAGGCCGCCCATCTATAAGTCTGGTCTGCTTCACATTACGACCTATTGATTTTAAGAATTCTTTTAACTTGTAGTTTAGTAGCGTTCCAGATTGCTTGTCGCTGCTTTTTGTCTTTTAGTAAGTGATACAAGGCTGGTGCTACTGATATAAATACGATTAGTAATACAATTGGTAGTAAAACGGTATCTATTTCGATGTGCATAGCAGTCAGTGTTTTACCTAAAAAGAAACCTATATATGTCACACCAGCTGTCCATGAAAGACCCCCGATCAGGTTATAAGTAAAAAAGGTCTTGTAATCCATTTTGGCTACACCGGCAATAATTGGTACGAAGGTGCGGATAATCGGTATAAATCGGGCAATTACGATAGTTTTGCCACCATGTTCATTATAAAAACTTTGCGCTTTCTCAACATTTTCTTGCTTGAACAAGATGGAATTTGGTCTTTTGAATAAAGTAGGCCCTAGTTTTTTTCCAGATAAATAACCAACATTATCACCAGCTACGGCAGCTACGAACAGTAGTATTATAACCAAGTTAACATTTATGGACGTAGTCTGTAGTAGGAATCCAAGAGTGAATAGTATGCTGTCGCCAGGTAAAAAGAAACCGATTAACAACCCGCTCTCGGCGAATATAATTGCACAGACTACTACGACTGCCGCTAACGGACCAGCTGTCTGCATAAACTCAACTAAGTCAAACCCCGGAATCATAACTACTGCCCATTTTATCATGTTAGGGCAAGAATGTTATACTATATGTAGCAGCAAAGACTAATCGACTGGGGGTTGAAATGGATGCAGCACTGAAACTAGAGGAACGAACAGCTGAAGGAAAGAAAATCGTAAAATTACGCGAGGCAGGACTTGTGCCAAGTGTCGTATACGGTGGTCATGATCAGCCGATTAAAACACAGTCGGCACAAATAGAAACCATTAAAGTGGTGCGAGCGGTTGGCAAGCATACGCCGCTACACTTACAGATTGGCACTAAGAAGAAGTTGGCCATTATCAAAGATATCGACATCGATCCAGTTAGGCACACTATCCGCCACTTAGCTTTCCATACCATCAAACAGAATGACATTATCACTACCGAGGTGCCAGTGGTACTAGTCGGAGTGGGTGAGAGTCCAGCCGAAAGAGCCGGTTTAGTCGTCTTGCAAGCCATTGAGCACTTAGAAGTTAAGGCTAAGCCAGCCGATCTACCAGAGTCACTTGAGGTGTCAATCTTAGGCCTTGTTGAGTCAGACGATAAGCTGCTAGTCGGTGACATTAAACTACCGGCCGGTGTTGAGTATGCTGACGTAGATCAGGATATGGAACTGGTGATTGCTAATGTCTATGAGCCAAGCGCTTTACAATCTGCCAACGAATCAGCTGGTGGTTCTGCTGAACCGGAAGATGAAGGTTCCGTGCCATCCGAAGAGGGTGGTGAAGAGCCAGTTGCTGCGGCTAAGCCAGAATCAGAATAGTCTATTCTTCAATAAATCCACCAGATTGATGCGACCATAACTTAGTGTATATGCCATTCTTGCTGATTAACTCTTGGTGAGTGCCCTGCTCGACGATCTTTCCAGCATCTAGGACGACTATGCGGTCTAGCTTAGAAATAGTCGACAAGCGGTGTGCAATAACGATACTCGTTCTATTTTTCATGAGTTTAGACAAGGCATCTTGAATTAGTTTCTCGTTCTCGCTATCAAGTGCTGACGTGGCCTCGTCCAACACGAATACAGGAGCATTTTTGATTATTGCTCTTGCGATTGCAATTCGCTGCCTCTGACCACCACTGAGTTTTACGCCTCTTTCGCCGACAATCGTATCGAAACCATCCTTCAGTACATCGATGAAATCTAGGGCATTGGCTTGACGAGCAGCTTCGCGAACTTCTTCGTCGGTCGCGTCAGGATTACCGTATGCGATATTTTCTCTTAGACTGCGGTGAAATAAAACGGGCTCTTGGGGAACATATGCGATACTATTTCGGAGGTCAGACTGTTTAATTTTCACAATATTCTGTCCATCGATTAATATTTCGCCACTGTCAATATCACTAAAGCGTAACAATATTCTAGTTAGGCTAGTTTTGCCCGAGCCAGATTTACCTATCAAACCAATTCGTTCGCCAGATTTAATTGTAAGTGAGAAGTTGTTGAATAATGCGTCTTTTGCTTGTTCATGTTGGAAACTGATGTTTTTGAATTCAATTTTGCCTTTGTGAATTTTTACAGGTATTGGATGGCTGGCATCTTTAACTTCTATTTCTTCATCCAGCATTTTTATCATCGGTCCTGCGTCACCAACTATCCGTAGGTATGACCTTGTCGAACCAGCTACCTTCCAGACCTGATTCGACACGTTCATTGTATAGACAACCACTAGGTATATACTACCTACGTTGGCAAAATGATTCTGCATCGCAAACATTGCGGCAATAAAGGCGCATATATTTGTAATAACCATCATAATACTGAACGAACCAGTTATTAAGACAATACTTTTCATCTCTCGCATTTGCATCAAGCGCCAGTCTTCGACCACTTTTTTAAAATGCTGAAGTTCTTTTTCCTCTCTGGCGTATGATTTAACGGCCGATATATTGCCTATGACGTCTGCCAGGTATGCTGTTCGAGCACTAGAGCGCTCGGCGATTTCCTTACTGATGGGCGCTATTTTAGCCTGAGTTTTAATAATAATGAATATAATAACTATCGATAGTAGAACTAATGCTATAGCATATTGCCAATATATAAAACTTAACGCCACTCCAACCGATATAATTGTTATAAAAATCGGTATTATATTCCAGACTAAGTTATCCCAAAATCCTTCAATTGACCCGATTAGTTTATTAAAATTCGATACCAATCCACCACTCATTTTGTTCGAGTGAAAAGACACACTTTTATCAGTCAAGTGCTTAAAAGTGCGCAGATCGATAGATGCTTGCATCTTGGATTCGGCTATATAATTCAAGGCTATGACGGCTCGGAATAAGATAACTTCACCAATGAACAGCGTGGCCACGTAACCGATTAATAACCCGATACTATTGTTTAGTGTCGAAGTACCTTTCGATATTCCAGACAAAAGCCCGGATACGAAAATCGGGGAGATTGTGGTTGACACAAATACTGCGACGGCCTGAATAATCATCATCCAACCTACTGGTCCAGGTGAAATACGCCAAAGTCCAAATAGGAATTTGATAATACGTCTTGAAGAGACTTTTTCTTCCATTAACACTCCATTTTTTTAGTTTATTTTATAATACGGTCAGCGCTGTAAGTAACCGATAGCACCTTTGGTGAGTAGAGGATTAGTAAATAATCATAGTGTTATACATTCTACAGTATAATAAGTAGTGTTACAAGGTGTTTTATGAAGAAAAGCTTAGAGAAAAAACTAAAACAACTACCCCTTAACCCTGGGGTGTATTTTCATAAAGATAAAACCGGTGAAATTATCTATGTGGGTAAGGCTGCTGTGCTAAAAAATCGTGTTCGCCAGTACTTCCAGAACAATAGAAATCAGGACATAAAAACCAAGAAATTAGTGTCTGAGATAGATGACGTGGATTGGGCAGAAACCGATAGTGAAATCGACGCACTATTTCTAGAGGCCGAGATGGTCAAGCGCTATATGCCTAAATATAATATCTTACTACGCGACGATAAATCACAGATTTTTGTTCGTATTGATATGAAAAGCCAGTGGCCATATGTTAGTTTCACGCGTAATCCCGCTGACGACAACGCCAGCTACTATGGCCCGTATTATAACGGCTTTGCGGTCAAGAAAGCCTTGCGTTACTTACGCAAAGTTTTTCCGTATTACACGAAGCCACAAAAGACAGATACAAGATTAGACCTGGATGATCATATAGGTCTATCGCCAACTGGTATGACCAGCAGTGAATATAAGTCTAACTTAAAAAGACTCATCAGCTATATGAAAGGTGGTAGAAAAGCCATTATCAAGGCGTTAACAAAAGAGATGGATTTGGCGGCGTCAACTCATGATTACGAGACCGCCGCGCTAATCCGTAACCGCCTGCGTGACTTGCGCGAGTTGCAGCAACGTATAATGTTTGGCGACAAGGAATTCCTCGATATCAGCAAAGACCAAGCACTAAGTGACCTATCTGAACTGCTAGGTCTATCGACCGTGCCGACTAGAATAGAGGGGTTCGATATATCACATATGAGTGGCGTGGATGTAGTCGCTAGTATGGTGGTTTTTACGAATGGCGTTAGTGATCGAAAAGAATACCGAAAATTCAAAACCAGGCGCGACATAAATGATGATTTCGCTAATATGCGTGAAGTTATAACACGCCGCTTCAGCGAGAAAAATATAAAAAGCTGGGGATTGCCACAATTAATCCTAATTGACGGCGGCAAGGGGCAGCTAGACTCAGCAATCAAGTCACTGACAGAATCGGGTAATTCCACTATTCCGATAATTGGTTTGGCTAAAGTGAGAGAGCAAATCATTGTCGGTAAAACCGGTTCCAATGCGGCGGCCTCTAACGTAAAAGTTAACCAGCTCGGTGGCTACGCAGAGGATAGTAGGGATTATCGGATTATTAGTCTACCAGCGTCGACTCATATCATTAAGTTGCTACAAAGAATCAGGGACGAATCGCACCGCTTTGCAGTTAGTTACCATTCAGTATTAAAACAGAATAGGCAGACGAGAAGCATATTAGACGAGATTCCTGGCATTGGTCAAAAAACATATTCAAAATTAATACGTGAATTTAGTAGCCTATCTGGAATAAAAAATGCGTCTATTGATGAGATAGCTAAAGTTATCGGTGCAACTAAGGCGAAAATTGTTATACTCTATCTAAAAGATGTATAATTTTCTTAGGAAAAGGAAACTTATGCGCAATAGACAACTCATAAATAACTGTAGAGATGGTTTTAGGGGATCAATCATCGGTTTTACGCTCGTAGAGCTATTGGTAGTCATATCAGTTATAGGAGTATTAAGTGGGTTTATTATAGTCGGGTATAGTAACTGGTCTAAATCGCTCATAGTGACACAACTAAAAAGTGATCTTAGTGGCGCAGCTGCGGCCATGGAGAATACGCGTAATTTCCAAAATTATTACCCAACATCTATACCAGAGTCAACGTTCAAACCTTCGCAAGATGTTGACATTAGTGTTAGTAGTGATGGTGAGGTGTATTGTATAGGCGCCATTAGCTTAAAGGATTCCAGCCTCAACTTCTTTATAATGAACGGTGATAATTCTCCTAGAGCTGGTAAATGCTATAAAATGATGAGTAAGATAGTTAACGGGGATAGTTCATCTAGCCCCTGTACTGTTTCACTCGATAATCAAATATACTGCTGGGGCAGTAATAACGCAGGACAGCTTGGGGATGGCACACAGGTTAGCCAAAATACACCAGTTAAAGTTAACACTGGCGGGGTATTGAAGGATAAAATAATAAAATCAATATCTGGTACTGATACTATATGTGCTATTGCATATGATAATACGTTAGGTGACCAAGCTTACTGTTGGGGTGCAAATAGAAACGGTAAAATTGGAAACGGCCTTACGTCTCCAAGTTTTTATACATCACCAGTTGCTGTGTCGTTAATCCCTGGATTAACTATTAAATCAATCTCTAGCGGTTTATATAATACTTGCGCAGTAGCATCTGATAATAAGGCCTACTGTTGGGGCGGAAACTTTTTAGGTCAACTGGGGGATGGTACGACAGTCGACAAAGCTACACCGACCGCAGTTTATGCTGGTGTTGGCGGTGCGCTGTATGGGAAATCGGTAAGTCAAATTTCTCTTGATGCAACAGCTGGAGGTTATGCGTGTGCGATTGATACTGAGGGCAAGATTTATTGTTGGGGTGATGAGTCGGAGTATGGTCACATAGTCAGTAGTCTTGTACCAATTCTTAAGAATGATGGAGGTGATTTAGGAACTAAACCAGTAAAATCTATTTCGGGAAGTTGGAGAAATAGCTGTGTTGTATCTACTGACGGTAAAGCCTATTGTTGGGGGGTTAATTTCTTCGGAGAACATGGTAATGGTACTACTAACGAAAGTCTGTTAGCACCGGTTGCAGTCGATATGAGTGGTGTTTTGTCTGGAAAGACCATCCTGTCTATTTCATCAGGGGTTAACCATACGTGCGCTGTAGCCTCTGACAATAAAGCCTATTGTTGGGGTTGGAATAACAATGGCCAACTTGGCGATGGCACTAAAGACGGTAGACTGTCGCCAGTTGCGGTTGATGTAAGTGGTGCTCTTTCCGGTAAATCTATCAAAGCAATCTATGCAGGCTACGTTTCTACTTGTGCTATTGCATCAGATAGACAGACCTATTGTTGGGGATCTAATACGTCCGGTCAACTTGGTGATGGCACAAACACTGAAAGGTTAGTTCCTACTCTAGTTTCCCCGGTCTATTAGCTTATACACCAAGCTTAATTCGCCAAATTATTGTAATACCTACTACGTAATTGTATAATCAATTGCGAGTATATGTATAATAAACATAAAGCAAGATACAAGTATAGTGACGCGTTTACATTGATCGAGCTGATCGTAGTAGTAGCAGTTATAGGTATCATTTCTGCAATCATATTACTAAATATTGGTAATTGGCAGAAACAGATTGCCACCACTAAGGTCAAGAGTGATTTAGCGGGAGCTATCTCTTCACTCGAAAATTATCGTAATTATAATAATGCCTATCCACCATCAATTCCATCTGACTTTACTAAAACAGATAGCGAAATAACATTGTTGGGCGGTAGCATGGATGGTGGTGATACGTTTTGCCTGTCGGCTACGTCTACGAAATTGTCCGGGGTAAATTACTATGTCGATTCGTCTAATAAAGCCCCCCACACCTCACCCTCATGCGTATATAGCGGCACGGTTTTGTCATCGAACAAGAATATCAACGTTGATCCTTTACTGAAAACGGCGCGCACTTGTGCAGATGGAATTAACTATTCCGTTACGGCTTTAACGGCTAACACTGCTACTCTTTCTAGTAATCCCACTACACCATGCCTAACGGCAGGAGATGAGATCCTGTTAATTAATCTGTCGGGGACAAGTTCGAATAATACAAATGTGGGTAATTACGAGACACTAATAGTTCAGTCAATATCTAATAACATAGTTACTTTCACCAGTAACAAGACAAAATACTATGGAAATGGAGCGACCGACGATGTTAATTTAGGAGTCTCACCTAGCAACCAGAGAGTGATGCTCCAGCGTATACCAACTTATGCTAACTTTGCAATAAATTCTGGAGTAACCCTAACATCTAGTGCCTGGAATGGCGTAAAGGGTGGGGTACTGTACCTTAAAGTAACCGGTACGCTAACAGTCAATGGTACTATAACTACAAATGGATTGGGCTATAGGGGGGCATCTGGAGGTTATTGGTACGGTGGTGCAGGAGAATCGTATAATGGAGGGCCAATCTCTCAGGATCATTCAACTTGCACTACTACAGGTGCGCGCTGTGCTATATCACAGAACGCCAATGGCGGTGGCGGAGGGGGAGGAGGATCTGATAGGTATGTTGACGGCGGAACTGGTTCTGCCGGAGGTGCCGCGCATGCTGTCAATGGTACGAACGGCGGAAACGGAAGGTACAATAGCGTTATAAGTTCATGTAATAATGCGAGTCGACCAGATACAAAGGGTCTTGGTGGCGTAGCTTACGGAATTAGTAATTTATCAAAAATATTTTTCGGTTCCGGTGGTGGAGGTAACTCCACTGTGGGTCCAAGCACCAACCCAGGCGGCACGGGCGGCGGTATTATCATCTTGTATACTGGTTCGATTAGTGTAAATGGTCAGATTTCGTCCAATGGTACCGATGGTTTCACGGCTGGTCAACAGAGTTCGGCTGGCGCCGGGGGGTCTGTGTTGATAAACTCCACTAATGCAACTATAGGCAGTGGTCTAGTTAAAGCAGTCGCTGGATCAGGTGGAAATGGCACAAATTATGTCTGTAGTGTAAATCCGTCACAGTCTGGTCCATCATCGGTTGGTCGTATCAGAATCACTGGCTCGGTTACTGGTACATCTACTCCTACGTTCAGCCCTTAATAGGGGCTAAACGTGCTATAATATACCACAGATAACTATGTTGAAAAAATATCAGATCTTTATCGTCAGATGGCTATTTAATTCACTTGGCTTATGGATAGCGGTTGGATTATTCGACACCGGCAAAGCTAACTTGGGTGCCAACGAGAGCCTGCTCGGATTCCTATGGGCGGGTCTGGTATTCTCGATTATTAATAGCATACTAAAACCATTCATAGTCATACTGTCATTACCGGCTATATTATTAACACTCGGACTGTTTATGATTATTGTTAACGGCATATTAGTTTATATTTCCTTGCAGTTTGTTCCCGATATATCAATGAAGTTTACGAACGCTATACTTACCGGAATGATACTAAGTCTGGTAAACTATATAGTAAGTGCAACTGTGATGGTTACATCAAAAGAAGTAAGTTAGGAATATATGAATATAAATAATATCTTGCAATTTGTTACGGTCGGATCGGCGGTTTTAATGATTTTGGCAATTCTATTACAGCAACGGGGCGCATCGTTAGGTGCCGGATTCGGTAGTTCGGGCGAACTATTCACTACAAGGCGGGGGATCGACAAGAGCCTATTCGACGTCACTGTCTTTCTAGCTGTAATATTCGTCCTGTCTATTTTGGCCGGTTTGATTCTGCCAGTGTTTAAGTAGGTGGTTTTTATGCCTGAGACTGAGAAAAAGGGTTGGGGAAAATTAAAGCCGAATATTGACACCAAGATAATTGCTAGGCGCATGCGCAAAGCCGAAGGTGCTACTATTAAGCATGCCCATAAGTTCATTGTAAAACGATGGGACAATGTACTCGAAGCCCAACGCAATATAGTTATCTGGATTATAACTATAGCTGTTATCATAGCCGCCACTGGTTTTCAGCTGACCTGGAATCAACACAGTTATGAGACTGCCACGTCTACACTAGACGGCGTCTATGCCGAGGCGGTCTTGGGTTCAGTCGATACCCTTAATCCACTGTTTGCTACTAGCGCTGCTGAACAGTCGGCTGGTAGCCTAATATATTCTAGAATTCTAAAATATGATACGACTGGTCATTTAGGCTATGACCTAGCCACCGATATCAATATTAACCAGAATACCTATACGGTTAAACTGCGGCACGACGTCAAGTGGCAAGATGGCCAGACACTGACTGCGAAAGATATAATTTTCACTATTAACCTCATGAAAAACCCACTCGTTAGGTCAACCGTCACTGGGTGGGATAGTGTCTCGGTAAAGGCCATAGATAAATATACAGTCGAATTTACATTACCGTCTGCCTTTGCGGCGTTTGAACATGCCCTGACATTCGCAATTCTGCCTGAACATGTCTTGAGTAAAGTTAGCCCAGTAAGTATACGTGAAAGCGACTTTAGTAAGAATCCTATTGGTAGTGGTCCGTTCAAACTAGACCTGTTGCAGGATGCCAGTGATCAAACCAAAGGTGAGAAAGTTGTTCATTTGTTGCGTAATGATGATTACTATGGTAGTCGTGCAAAATTAATGCGCTATCAGATTCACTCATACAAAACTGCGGACGATGTAATTAGTTCGTTAGCACAAGGTGAAGTCAACTCGGCAATCGGTCTATCATCTGGTGAGCTGAAGCGAGTCGATAATAAGCGCTACGCAATAGTTGTCAAGCCAATCCAAACAGGGGTATACGCTATATTCAACCTGAAAAGTCAAGTTTTACAAGATATTAGTGTCCGCCGAGCGCTACGGCAGGGTACCGATACGGATACTATCAGAAGAGATTTACCAAAAGGTACGCCCAAAATGGATTATCCACTAACTGATGACCAATTGAAACCCGATCTACCAGTCGCCCCTACCTATAGTCAGGCTGAATCTAGGAAGATGTTGGATGATAACGGCTGGAAGCTTAATTCGAAAGGTATTCGCGAAAAAGACGGCAAGCAGTTGAAATTATCAGTTGTAGCTGTCAAGAACGGGGAACTAGAGCGAACGCTCGAAATCATATCTGGTCAATGGCGGGCACTGGGCGTAGCGGTTGACACCAAGGTTATTGACTTGACTGATGCATCACAGGTTGATGCTTCGGGTATGTTACAGCAGCGCGCTTATGACGTCTTGATTTACCAGCTTAATATCGGAGCTGATCCCGACGTATATGCTTACTGGCATTCGTCACAGATTAGTACTCAGGGTCTTAACTTTGCAAATTACTCTAATCCTATCACTGATGATGCGCTTTTATCGGCGCGGGCAAGGATTGAGCCAAGCCTAAGGCATTCTAAATATATTACCTTCGCCAAGCAATGGTTAAACGATGTTCCAGCAATAGGCTTATATCAATCGACGATAGATTATGTCGTGAGCCGTAACGCCACATCGTTTAATCACAGTAATATCCTAGTTTCACCAACAGACCGTTATGCCGATATCCTAGACTGGTCGGTTGGCAGTCGCAAGGTTTACAAAACCCCTTAAATCACAGTATACTTAGTTGTCAATTTGCATGCGCGAGTGCTGAAATTGGTAGACAGGCCAGCTTGAGGTGCTGGTGTCCGCAAGGACGTGCAGGTTCAAGTCCTGTTTCGCGCACCAGTATTTGGCTTGTAAAAGAGGTATTGTATCTGTATAATTACACGTCAGGTAAGGGCGCTTAGCTCAGTTGGCTAGAGCATCTCGTTTACACCGAGAGGG